>DASZVW010000027.1:0-5650 GCA_035546895.1 Polyangia bacterium | reverse complement strand
GGCGTCTGGGCGCCGGCGCTGCCGCCGGCGGTGAACAGGGCTGCGAGTACGGCGGTTCCGAGCGTGCGCAGGTGTTTCATGGGGGCCCTCCTGGCGGCGACCATAGCCGAAGCGGAAAACCGCCCCAAGCAGAAAGCTGGGGTCTCCGTCGGGGATCACCCCGGGCGGCCGACGGCGTCGCGCAGCGAGCGGACGAAGGCGCTCATCTCCGGGACCGGGTCGCGCCTCTCGGCGGCGGCGCGATCGACGATCTCCACCGCGGCGCTGCCGACCACCACCGCGTCGGCGAAGCTGGCCACCGCGCGCGCGGCGCCCGGCGTGCGGATGCCGAACCCGACGGCGACCGGGACCTTCCCGCCGCCCCGCTCGCGGATGGCGGCCACCTTCTGGCGCGGCCCCTCGAGATCGGCCAGCGCGGTGCCGGTGATGCCGGTCATCGAGACGTAGTAGACGAAGCTGCCGGCGGCGGCGAGCGCGGTGTCGACGCGCGCCTCGGTCGAGGTCGGCGCCAGCAGCGGCACGAAGTCGAGCCCCTCGCGCCCGAGCGCGGTCAGGAGCGCGCGGTCCTCGTCGGGGGGGTAGTCGACGCAGAGGACGCCGTCGGCGCCCGCGTCGCGCGCCTTGAGCGCGAAGACGTCGATCCCCATCGCCAGGATCGGGTTGGCGTAGCCGAACAGGACGAGACCCACGTCCGGGCAGGCGGCGCGCAGCTCGCCGCAGAGGGCCAGCGCCCGCCGCAGGCCGCCGCCACGACCCAAGGCCCGGTGCATGGCCGCCTGGATCGCCTTGCCGTCGGCCGAGGGGTCGCTCCAGGGGACGCCGATCTCGATCACGTCGGCGCCGGCGTCGGCGGCGGCGCGCATGAGCCGCAGGCTGGTGGTGCCGTCGGGATCGTCGGCGGTCAGGTAGACCACCAGCGCGGCCCGCCGCTCGGCGCGGGCGCGGGCGAACCGGGCGCCCAGGCGCGGCGCTGCGGTCACAGCGTCACCCCCAGCCGCGCCGACAGCGTCCCCATGTCCTTGTCGCCGCGCCCCGAGACGTTGGCGATCACCACCGCGCCGTCGGCGAGCGTGGCCGCCACCTGGGGGAGCGCGGCGATGGCGTGCGCGCTCTCCAGCGCGCAGAGGATCCCCTCGGTGCGCGCCAGCATCTGGAAGCCGGCGATCGCCTGCTCGTCGGTGACCGAGAGGTAGCTGGCCCGCCCGCTCTCCTTGAGGAACGAGTGCTCGGGGCCCACGCCCGGATAGTCGAGCCCGGCCGAGATGGAGTGCGCCTCCGAGATCTGCCCGTCGTCGTCGCAGAGGACGTAGGAGCGCGCGCCGTGCAGGATGCCGACCCGGCCGCGCGCCAGCGTCGCCGCGTGGCGGGCGGTGTCGACGCCGTCGCCGGCCGCCTCGACGCCGAAGAGCTGCACCGCCTTGTCGGGGACGAAGGCGTGAAAAAGCCCCATGGCGTTCGACCCCCCGCCCACGCAGGCGACGCAAGCGTCCGGCAGCTTCCCCTCGACCTCCTGCACCTGCGCGCGCGCCTCGCGCCCGATCACCGCCTGCAGCTCGCGGACCAGCAGCGGGTACGGGTGCGGCCCGGCGACCGAGCCGATCACGTAGTGGGTGGTGCGGACGTTGGTGACCCAGTCGCGCAGCGCCTCGTTCATGGCGTCCTTGAGCGTGGCGGTGCCGTCCTTGACCGCGTGGACCTGGGCGCCGAGCAGCTTCATCCGGAAGACGTTGAGCGCCTGCCGCTCGACGTCGACGGCCCCCATGTAGATCTCGCACGGCAGGCCGAACAGCGCGCAGGCGGTGGCGGTGGCGACGCCGTGCTGGCCGGCGCCCGTCTCGGCGATGATGCGGGTCTTCCCCATCCGCCGCGCCAGCAGGAGCTGCCCGATGCAGTTGTTGATCTTGTGCGCGCCCGTGTGGCAGAGGTCCTCGCGCTTGAGATAGATGCGGACGTTCCGCTTCGCCTCCCGCGACACCTCGGCGGAGAGGCGCGCCGCGAACCCCAGCGGCGTCGGGCGGCCCACGTAGTCGGAGAGCAGGCGGTTCAGCTCCTCGGAGAAGGTCGGATCGGTGGAGGCCGCCGCCCAGGCCGCGGTCAGCTCGTCGAGCGAGGGGATCAGGATCTCGGAGACGTAGCGCCCGCCGAAGGGGCCGAAGCGTCCGGGGACTTGCGTGGCGACCGGTGTGGAGGACATCGAGCGCGGAACTATATCGCAGCGCGCGCGGCGGCGATGAACGCCGCGACCTTGGCGGCGTCTTTCACGCCCGGCGCCCGCTCGACGCCGCTGGCCACGTCGACGCCGTCGGGGCGCGTGGTCCGGATGGCCTCGGCGACGTTGGCGGGCGTCAGGCCGCCGGCCAGCAGGAACGGCCGCCGGGCGCGCTCGGCGACGAGCGGCCAGGGCGCCGGGACGCCCCCGCCCCCGAACCCCTCGACGTGCGCGTCGTAGAGCCAGAGCGCCGGCGTCCACCCGGCCTCCGCCGCGAACGATCCGGCGTCGCGCACGCGTATCGCCCGCACGATGCACAGCGGGTCGACGGTCGCGTAGTCGGCGGCTACCTCGTCGCCGTGGAGCTGCGCCCGATCGAGCCCCAGCCCGAAGACGTGGCGGCCGACGTCCTCGGCGGAGGCGTTCACGAACACGCCCACCTTGAGCACCCCCGCCGGGATCGCCGCCAGGATGGGCCCGGCGTCGGCCGGATCGACGTAGCGCTTCGACCGCGGCCAGAAGTTGATCCCGATGGCGTCGGCCCCCAGCTCGGCCGCCATCGCCGCGTCCTTGGCCGAGGTGACACCACAGATTTTGATCAGCAGGTCCATCAAATTTCTCCCGCGTCGAGGATCAATCGAGCTCCAACGCGACGCTGAGGGCGCGTTTCAGTGACTGCCGCGCGGGAAGGCTCAACGAGCCGACATAGTCCGTGAGCATCTGCTTGGGGAGACTGACCAGCTCGTCACAGTGGATCGCCGAGTCGTGTTTGAGACCGCACTCGATTCCCACGTTCACCTGCGTCGAGAGGCCATCGCGGCGGGTGTAGACGGGAGCACAGATGACGGTCGAGAAGCGTGAGTCGATCAAGGCCTGCCGGCTCGCGACCACGAACACCCGGTGACTCTTCGGGTCACCGGTCGGTTTGCGGACGCGGTAGAGGTCGCCCCGCCTCACAGCTTGACCTGGTATTCGAGCACATCCGCCGCTTCTTCGTTCAGGTGGTCTGCATGCCGATTGATGAGCGCAACCTCTTTGGCGTCGCGCTCCGCCCGGGCCCGCGCCTCGAGCAGCTCGCGCACCGCCTGCTCGATCAAGCGCGACCGGTTCCCTTGGCCTCCGGCTTCCCGATCCAGGGATCGAAGGAGGTCCGCCGGGAGTGTGACAGACGTCTTGACCCTCATACCACCAGTATACTCCCCGATTCGGTCCACGCGCACACCAGCTCCCAGGGGCCTTCAGCCCAGCAATGCCCGCAGCGCGGCGGCCGGATCGGGGGCGCGCATCAGGGTCTCGCCGACCAGGATGGCGTCGACGCCGGCGGCGCGCAGGCGGGCGACGTCGGCGGCGTCGCGGATGCCTGACTCGGCGACCACCACCCGGTCCGGGGGGACGCGCGGGCGCAGGCGCGCGGCCAGCTCGCGGTCGACGGTGAAGGTCCGCAGGTCGCGGTTGTTGATCCCGACGATCGCGGCGCCGGCGGCCACCGCCCGCGCCACCTCGCCGGCGTCGTGCGCCTCGACCAGCGCCTCCAGGCCCGCCTCCCGCGCCGCCGCCAGCAGCGCCGCCAGCGCGGCGTCGGCCAGCGCGGCGACGATCAGCAGGACGGCGTCGGCGCCGGCGGCCCGCGCCTCGACCACCTGGTAGCGGTCGACGACGAAGTCCTTGCGCAGGATCGGCAGCTCGGCGGCGGCGCGCGCGGCGGCCAGATCGTCGAGGCCGCCGCCGAAGAACGGCCCGTCGGTGAGGACCGACATCGCGGCCGCGCCGCCGGCGGCGTAGGCGCGGGCCAGCTCGGCGGGGACGGCCTGTTCGGCGATCCACCCGGCCGAGGGCGAGCGGCGCTTGAACTCGGCGAGGCAGGCGATCCGGCCCGGCTGGCGCAGCGCGCGGGCCAGGCTGCGGGCGGGCGGCCGGCGCGCGGCCTCGGCCTCCAGCGCCGCGATGGGGCGCTGGCGCTTCCGCTCGGCCACGTCGAGGCGCGTTCGGGCCAGGATGTCGTCGAGGATCATGAGGCCGGTACGGGCCGGGGCGCGATCCGGCGCAGCGTCTCCAGCACCGCCACCCCGCCGCCGCCGGTCAGCACCTGGCGCGCCTTGACCGTGGCGGCGCGGAGATCGGGCGCCGCGCCGGCCAGGAAGATGGCGGCGCCGGCGGTCATCAGCGTCGCGTTGCGGGCCGCCTCGGGGCCGCCGCCGCGCAGGACCTCGAGCGCGATGCGCGCGTTGTCGTCGGGGGTGCCGCCGCGCAAGCCGGCCGGATCGCTCTCCGGCAGGCCGAAGTCGGCCGGGCGCAGGTCGTGCGTGCGGACCGCGCCGCCGCCGAGCTCGGCGACGAAGGTGGCCCCGGCGGGCGCGAACTCGTCGAGGCCGCCCGCGCCGTGGACCACCATCGCCCGCTTCGACCCCAGCGCGCCGTGCGCCCGGGCCAGGAGCTCGCAGCGCTCGCGGCTGAAGATGCCGTTGACGTGGAACTTGGCCCCGCAGGGGTTGGTGAGCGGGCCCAAGAGGTTGAAGATCGTCCGCACCCCCACCTCCTTGCGCGGCGGGCCGACGTGCTTGGTGGCCGCGTGGTGCGCGGGGGCAAACAGGAACGCCAGCCTCGCCTCGCGCAGGCAGCGCGCCGCCACCTCCGGCTTGGGCGCCGGGTCGAGCCCCAGCGCCTCGATGACGTCGTGCGAGCCGGCCTGCGACGACTGGGCGCGGTTGCCGTGCTTGGCCACCACCACCCCCGCCCCGGCGACCAGGAACGCCGCGATGGTGGAGACGTTCACCGACCGCGAGCCGTCGCCGCCGGTGCCGCAGGTGTCGATGATCGGGTCGCCGGTGAAGTCGACGCCCACCATGCGGGCCCGCATCGCCCGCGCGGCGCCCACGATCTCGTCGACCGTCTCCCCCTTCATCCGCAGCGCCACCAAGAGGCCGCCGATCTGCGCCGGGGTCGCCTGGCCGTCCAAGATCTCGCCGACCACCGCCGCCATCTCGTCGGCGGTCAGGTCCCGGCGGTCGATGGCGCGCGCCAGCGCCTCCTTGATGGTCACGGGCGCCCTCGCCGCTCGATGAAGTTGCGCAGCAGGTCCTTGCCGGCGGTGGTCAGGAACGACTCCGGGTGGAACTGCACCCCCTCGACCGGGAGCGTCTTGTGGCGGACCGCCATGATCTCTTTCTCCGCCGTCTCGGCGGTGACGTCCAGCGAATCCGGCACGCTCGCCCGCTCGATGAGCAGCGAGTGATAGCGCGTCGCCTCGAAGGGGTTCGGCAGCCCGGTGAAGAGCCCCTTGCCGTCGTGCGAGATGGGCGAGGTCTTGCCGTGCATCACGCGCGCGGCGCGGACCACCTAGCCGCCGAACGCCTGCCCGATGGCCTGGTGCCCCAGGCAGACGCCCAGGATCGGGATCTGGCCCGCGTAGGTCTTGATGACGTCCAGGCTGATCCCCGCCTC
>DASZVW010000026.1:0-4413 GCA_035546895.1 Polyangia bacterium | reverse complement strand
TCGATCCGGCGCGGCGCCACCCACTACCTGACCCAGCCGTTCAAGCAGGACGAGCTCTTCATCTTCCTCGGGCGCGCGCTGGAGGAGGTGCGGCTGCGGCGCGAGGCGGCGGCGCTCAAGCGCGAGCTGGGCGGCCGGCTGGTGGCGAGAGCGATCGTGGGCGACAGCCCGCCCATCCGCGCGGTGCGCGAGCTGGTGGCGCGGGTGGCCGACGCGCCGGTGCCGATCCTGATCCAGGGGGAGACCGGCACCGGCAAGGGGCTGGTGGCGCGCGCGCTGCACGGCGAGAGCGGGCGCGCGGCGCGGCCGTTCGTGGCGGTCAACTGCGCGGCGATCCCGGAGGGGCTCCTGGAGAGCGAGCTGTTCGGCTACGTGCGAGGGGCCTTCACCGGCGCCACGCACGACCGGGCGGGGCTGTTCGCCGAGGCCTCGGGGGGGACGCTGTTCCTCGACGAGATCGGCGAGATGCCGCCGCCGCTGCAGGCCAAGCTCCTGCACGTGATCGAGGCGCAGAGCGTTCGCCCGGTGGGGGGGGCGCGCGAGGTGGCGGTCGACGCGCGCATCGTGGCGGCCACCAACCGCAACCTGCCGGCCGCCGTCCGCGAAGGGAAGTTCCGCGAGGACCTGCTCTACCGCCTCGACGTGGTGGCCATCGCGCTGCCGGCGCTGCGCGACCGCCGCGAGGACCTGCCGCAGCTCTGCGCGCACCTCCTCGCCGAGCTGCGCGGGCGCTACCCGGCCTCGCCGGTCGAGCGGGTGGGGGCGGAGGCGCTGGCGGTGATGGCGCGCCACCCCTGGCCGGGGAACGTCCGCGAGCTCGCGCACGTGCTGGAGCGGATCGTGCTGCTGGGGCGGACCGCGGAGATCGGCGCCGACGACCTGCCGCCGGCGGTGCGCGATCCGGCCGCCGCCGATCCGCTGGAGTTCCGCGGCGAGATCCTCCCCATCCGCGAGCTGCAGCGTCGCTACGCCGCCTGGGCGCTCACCCAGACCGGCGGCCACCGGGCGCGCGCCGCCGAGAAGCTGGGGATCGACGTCAAGACCCTGCGCGGCTGGCTCGAGTAGCCGCGCGTGTCGCGACGGCTTGCGGGCCGCTACGGGTTGGGGATGAGGTCGTCGACCATCACCGAGAGGGTGCTGTTCTCCAGCGACACGTCGCCGGTCTTGCGGCCGAAGGAGATCATCTTCGAGGTCCCGGGCGTCCCGTCGAGCAGCGCGTCCGCGGTGGCCACGTAGCCCACGCTGGTCAGCGTGGTGCCGTCGACGGCCACGATCTCGTCGTTGACCATGATGTTCTGGGCCGCGGCGTCGGTGCCCGGGTAGACCGACTCGACGACGAAGTTCTGCCCGGCGGCGTCGAGGCCGATGGTGAACCCGACGCGCCGGAACTCGTCCGCGATCGGCGGCGTGTTGTAGGGCTGGAGGTGGAGCTGCCCGGCCGGGTAGTCGATGGTGACCAGGAAGTTGCGCAGGAAGCTGCCGCCGAGGAGACCGTCGATCTGGGTGTTCAGCTCCTGGCTGATGTTGTCGAGCAGCGGGTCGGGGTCGGAGGGATCGCCGCTCATGATGGTCATCACCGGCGGGTCGGCGACGGTCACGCCGCCCACCGCGATGGTCTTGGCCCGGCTGACCGAGGCGTTGGAGGCCCCGGCGATGGTCATGATGGCGATCCCGCTCATCAGCTGGGCGCGCCCGTCGGAGACGAGCTGGGCGTACACCGTGGAGCGGAGCGAGACCTCGGTGGCGCCGGTGTCGACGATGAACTGGTGGTCGGTCCCGTCGATGGTGACGGTCACCGGGATGCGCGTCGGCGGGATGTTGGTCACCGGGCTGTTGATCGGGTTCCCCTGGGCGTCGCTGCCGAGGGTCACCGGCGAGTTCCCGCCGCCCCCCAGCTTGAAGGGGACGGCGCCGCCGGGGGACTGGACGTCGTCGCGCGCGCCGGCCGTGCAGCCGAGGCAGAAGCCCTCCATCATCGGCGCCGCGTAGTCGAGCTGGACGGAGAACTTCCGCATCACGTCGCCGCCCAGGATCCCGCCGAAGCCGAGGGTGTCCATCATCTGCGTCGAGAGCTGCAGCGCGGGGGCATCGTCGATGATGACCACCGGTCGCCCCGAGGCGTCGAGCAGCCCGAGGTTCACGGTGGTGGGGATCTGCGCGGCGGTGGCGGGGGGCCGGCCGCCGAAGAGGTCGGGATCGATGAGGACCACCGGCGACCCGCTGTCGATCAGCATCCCGAACAGGCCGGGCTCCTCGGCCATGGCGTTCATGGAGGCGTTGACGAAGATCAGGTTCCCGGAGATGAGCGCCGTCGACGGCTGGCCGAGCGTCCCCATCGTCGAGATCCCGGAGCTGCCCCCGCCGCAGGAGAGAGCGAGCGAGGAGAACAGCGCCGCACACACGCCCAAGCGAAGCTTCATGCCCGCGATCTTCGGTCGAATGCCGACGGAAGGCAATCGGGAGAGGTGAACTCTCCGTCGCGAATCCTGTGCTAGTGTTCCGCGCCGCTCAACAAAAGGAGAGACGCCAATGAGCCTGGTCACCAAGAAAGCTCCCGATTTCACTGTCGAAGCCGTCGTCGGCGACGGCGACTTCAAGAAGGTTTCGCTCTCGGACTACAAAGGGAAGTACGTCGTGCTGTTTTTCTACCCGGCCGACTTCACCTTCATCTGCCCGACCGAGATTCAGGAGTTCTCGCGTCGCTACGAGGAGTTCCGCGCCCTCAACTGCGAGGTGCTCGGCGCCTCGACCGACTCCAAGCACTCGCACAAGGCCTGGATCAAGGGCGGCCTCGGCAAGCTGAATCACCCGCTCCTGGCCGACTTCAACAAGACCGTCGCCCGCGACTACGGCGCGCTGATGGAGGAGAACGGGATGGCGCTGCGCGCCACGATCATCATCGACCCCAACGGCGTCGTCCAGCACGCGGCCTACAACTCCGACCTGCTCGGCCGCTCGGTGGCGGAGACGCTCCGCCTCGTGCAGGCGTTGCAGACCGGCGAGCGCTGCCCCGTCGAGTGGAAGCCCGGCGCCAAGACGCTCGGCAAGCCGGCGTAACCTCGAGGTCCGATATGCGCGAGGCCCGGCGGCCTGACGAGATCCGCGCCGCCGGGTTTTGCGTATCTGGGAAGTGGGCGCGTATTCTGGTCGCGTGAGACTGCTGTCACACGCCTGCGCCTGCGCCGGGTTGGTCGCGCTGGGCGCCTGTTCGCAGGCGCCGGCGCCGCCGGCGGCCAAGCTCTGGACGCTGTTCGACGTCGAGTCACTCTACGCGGGCGGCGCCGGCGGCAGCCGGGCCATCGCCGGGAACGACGGGCTGCCCGGCGGGATCCCGCTCGACCTGGTCGCGAGCGGGCCGACCCCGGGCGCGACGCTCGCGCCCCGCACCGCGCTGGCGGACGGCGAGCCGGTCACCTTCCTGACCACCGAGGTGTGGGCCAACTACCCGGATGTCTGGACGCAGCCGGCGTATCAGCCGGCGACGCGCGCGAGCGACGGCTCCCTGCAGCCGCTCGGCGGCGCGCTGGCCCCCATCTTCAGCGTCGGGCCGGCGAGCGGGTTCTATAGCCCCTTCTGGCAGCTCGTCTACGCGGAGGTCCCCGCCGGCACGGCGCCGGGGGCGCTCACCTCGGCCCGGCAGATCCTCGACGGCGGCTATCCGCTCACGCCGGGGCCCGGTCGCATGATGCCGCTGGCGCCGGACGGCCTCGGCTTGCCGGACGGGCTGCCGGTGGCGGCGACGCCCGGGACCGGGTGGGTCGACGGCGCGCGGATCGCCTTCTTCGACTTCGGCGGTTCGACCTTCACCTGGGATCCGGCCTCCAACGTGGTCCAGCCGGCGACGATCTACGTGCTCACCTTCGTCGACGCGGGCGGGGTGGTGCGGTCGACGCCCGCCATCCTGACCGTGCTCGGCGCGGCGCCGCAGGGGGCCGGCATCCCGCAGCCCTGCGGGGGCCAGCGCAACTCGTCCTACTGGCGGGTGGTCACCGTGCCGGTCCCGGCGGGCGCGCGGGTGTTCGCGCCGCCGCAGGCGACCGACCTCCTGAGCGCGCTCGCGGCCGAGAAGATCGACCCGGGGACGTACACGGCGGCCGTCACGGGCGCCTCGGACCAGACCGTCGCGGCGTTCGCGCCGTTCTACGGCCGGGTGGCGCTCAACCCCGGCGATCCGGCGCAGGGGGTGAGCGGGTGCTTCGATGATCCGGCGCTCCTGGCCCACGACGAGGCGAACCCGGCGAGCTGCGCCTGGATCGACTCCGAGGCGGCGGTGGAGGCGAACCTCGATCTGTCGCGCGCGGAGCCGACCGCCCTCACGCTCACCTGGGAGGTCACCGACTGCGGCCAGGTCGGCGGGACCGAGGTGCCGGTTCCGCTGCAGGTGACGCCGTGAGGGGCGCGGTCGCTGCCCTG
>DASZVW010000025.1:0-3123 GCA_035546895.1 Polyangia bacterium | reverse complement strand
CCGGCGTCGACCTGCCCCTCGGCGATCTTGCGCAGCCGGGTGTCGACGTTGCCGCGCAGGATCTCGATCTGGAGATCGGCGCGGGCGGCGCGCAGCTGGCAGACGCGGCGCAGGCTGGAGGTCCCCACCCGGCTGCCGGGCGGCAGCGCGTCCAGCCCGGCGCCCGAGCGGCTGACGATGGCGTCGCGCGGATCGGCGCGCGGCGGGACCGCCACGATGGCCAGCCCGGCGCGCAGCTCGGCGGGGACGTCCTTGAGGCTGTGGACGGCGACGTCGATCTCGCGGGCCACCAGCGCGGCCTCGATCTCCTCGACCCAGGCGCCCTTCCCCTCGACGAGGGTCGCCGGTCCGGACTGCGCCCGGTCGCCCGCGGTGACGATGATCTGCTCGCGCACCTCGAGCCCCGGGTGGGCGGCGCGCAGGAGGCGCCCCACCTCGCCGGCCTGCCAGCGGGCCAGCACGCTGCCGCGGGTGCCGACGACGATCGTCTGCGTCGAGCTCACCGGCCCGCCGCCTTCTTGTCGGGGCGCTCGCCCACCGCGGGCGCGGCCGGGCGGTCGCCGTCGCCGTCGGCCTCGACCGGCGCCGCGGCCGCCACCTCCAGCGCGAACAGGCGCTGGACGGCCACCACCAGCGAGACGCCGTCGTCGGCGTCGTCGTCGCGCAGCGCCATCTGCGGCGCGTGGAGCAGCTTCTTGGCCAGCGACTCGGCCAGATCGCCCAGCAGCTTGCGCTCGCGGTCGCCGAGCCCGGGGTTGGCCGCCAGCACCCGCGCCGCCTCGGCCTGGGCCACGCCGAGCACGTGCGTCCGCAGCGCGGTCACCGTCGGGCCGAGCTGCCGGCCGCGCCAGGCCTTGAGGAAGCGCTCGAGCTCCTGGGCGACGATCCCCTCGGCGCCGTCGGCCTCGCCCTTCCGCTCGTCGCGGTGCTCGGCGGCCACCTTCTGCAGGTCGTCGATGTCGGCCAGGTAGATGCCGTCGAGCCTCCCGACCTCCGGCTCCACGTCGCGCGGCACCGCGATGTCGAGCAGGAACAGCGGCCGGCCGCGGCGCGCGCGCTGCACCTTGTGCATGATCTCCAGCGTGAGGACGGGGCGCTGGGCGCCCGTCGAGGCGATCACGATGTCGGCCGCCGCGAGCGCCGCCGGCAGGTCGCTCCAGTCGCTGACCGCGGCGCCGTACTGCGCGGCCAGCTCGTCGGCGCGGGCGCGCGTCCGGTTGGTGACGGTCAGCGCGGCCCCCTGCGTGCGGAGCGTGCGGGCCGCCAGCTCGGACATCTTGCCGGCGCCCACCACCAGCACCTGCCGCCGGTCGAAGCCGCCGAACACCTGGCGCGCGAGCTCGATGGCCACCGAGCTGACCGACACCGGGTTGCGCGCGATCTCCGTCTCCCGCCGCACCCGCTTGGCGACCCGGAAGGCGCGCTGGAAGCAGGTGTTGAGGATGGCGCCCGCGCTGCCGTGCCGGACCGCGGCCTCGAGCGCCTGCTTGGTCTGCCCCAGGATCTGCGGCTCGCCGAGCACCAGCGAGTCGAGGCTGGCGGCGACCCGGAAGAGGTGCGCCACCGCCTCGGCGTCGCGCCGCTCGTAGAGGTGCGCCGCCAGCTCGAGCGCCGGCACGCCCGCGCGGCGGGCCAGCGACTCGGCCAGCCCGGCCGCGGCGCGATCGCCGTCGCGGTCGACGGCGGCGTAGATCTCGACCCGGTTGCAGGTCGAGAGGAGCGCCGCCTCGCGCACCGAGGGGAGCGCCGCCAGCTCACCCAGCACCGCGCCCATCGCCTCGGGGACCACCGCCAGCCGCTCGCGCACCGCGACCGGCGCCGTCCGGTGCGAGACGCCGAGCACGAGCAGGTCGATGACCGCGCCGCCCATGGTCTAGGCCGCGTGGCGCAGGAAGTAGGCCAGCAGCACCAGCATGGCGCCGCCGAAGCCCCCCAGCGTCAGCCAGGCCGCCCGCCGCCCGCGCCACCCGGCCCCCAGCCGCGCCACCAGGAGCACGCCGAACGCCGCCCAGGTCGCCAGCGCGAACAGGTACTCCGGCCGCAGCGCCGCCGCCTGGCGCACTAGGCCCAGCCGCGCCACCCAGATGGCGCCGGTCACGATGGCCACGGTGAAGATCGGGAACCCGATGGAGACGCAGCGGAGCGCCAGCCGGTCGAGCGTGTCGAGCGGCGTCCCCCGCCCCACCACCCGGTCGAAGCGCCGCCGCTTGAGCTGCCGGTCCTCGAACAGGTAGAGCAGGGCCAGCACGGCGGCCAGCGTGAAGACCGCTACGCCGATGACCGCCAGGAGGATGTGCGCCATCCCCAGCGACCCCATCCGCGGCGTGTCGGCCTCGGCGGGGACCACGCGCGCCAGCACCAGCGAGGCGAGCGCCGCCGGCACCGCGAAGGCCCCCGCCGCCGCCAGCCGGTAGCGCAGCGAGGCCAGGAAGTAGCCGGCCGCGATGAGGAACGCCACCAGCGACATCGCCTCCGGCGTCGAGGAGATGGGGTTCACGCCGTGCAGACAGCGGGCGCCGATGTCGCAGAGGTGCAGCCCCACCCCCAGCGCCAGCACCGCGTGCGCCACGCCGACCGCGCGCGCCCGCTCGGCGATGGCGCCGCCGGTCATCGAGCGCCCGAGCAGATAGCCGAGGTAGATCGCGGCCGCGAGCGCGTAGACCCCGATCACGACCGCCGTCAAGGTCGCCACGGCCTAGATTTACCACGTGCGCCGGCCCGCGGCGCGCGGGCGTTTCGCTGGTCGCTCGCTGGCCGTTCGCCGCTCTTGGACGCGCCGGGCCGCCGTGCTAAGCCATGGCCCCATGGCAAGCGAGAACATCGTCGAGGTGACCGACTCCAACTTCCAGTCCGAGATCTTGGGCTCGAAGCTCCCCGTGCTGGTCGATTTCTGGGCCGTCTGGTGCTCCCCCTGCCGCGCCATCGCGCCCCACGTGGAGGCGCTGGCCAAGGAGTACGACGGCAAGCTCCGCGTCGGGAAGTGCGACATCGACTCCAACTCGCAGGTCCCCACCCAGTACGACATCCGCAGCATCCCCACGCTGCTCGTCTTCAAGGAGGGGAAGGTCGTCGGTCAGGTCGTCGGCGCCGTCCCCCGCGCCAAGATCGAAGACCTGATCAAGA
>DASZVW010000024.1:0-9018 GCA_035546895.1 Polyangia bacterium | reverse complement strand
GCTGGCGGAGTACCTGGTGGTGCCGGCGCAGAACCTGGTCCCGGCGCCGCGCGCGCGGGTCCCCTTCGACGACGCGCAGCTCGCGGCGCTGCCGACGGTGTTCATGACCGTCTGGCAGATGCTGGTCGAGCGGGCGCAGATCCAGCAGGGGGAGACGGTGCTGGTGCTGGCGGCCGGCTCGGGGGTCGGTACGGCGGCCATCCAGATCGCCAAGCTCTACGGCGCGCGGGTGATCGCCACCGCCTCGACCGACGCCAAGCTGGCGGCGGCGCGGGCGCTGGGGGCCGACGAGACGATCAACCACGCGACGGGCGAGCTGGTCGCGGAGGTCAAGCGGCTGACCGGGCGGCGGGGGGCCGACATCGTGGTCGAGCACGTCGGCGCCGCCACCTTCCCCAAGTCGGTGGTCGCCTGCGCCAAGGGGGGGCGCATCGTCACCTGCGGCGCCACGGCCGGGTTCGAGCCGACCCTGAACCTCCGGCACGTGTTCTGGCGGCAGCTCAGCATCCTGGGCTCGACCATGGCCAGCAAGGCGCGGTTGTTCCAGATTCTGGAGCTGGTGGCGGCCGGCCGGCTCAAGCCGGTCGTCCACCAGGTGCTGCCGCTGGACCAGATTGCCGCGGCGCACCGGCTGCTCGAATCGCGGGAAACCTTTGGCAAGTTGGTCCTTGTCAGCGCGGCGGTTTGATATATAACCCATACGTATGGGTGAGGGTTTCACCGAAGTCTCCGCGCAGAGCCTCGCGCTTCTGAAAGTCGGAGAGCTGGCCAAGCGGACCGGGAAGACGGTCCGGGCGGTCCACCTCTACGAGGAGCTCGGCCTGCTGGAGCCCGCCGTCCGCTCGAAGGGGGGGTTCCGGCTCTACTCGGGCAAGGCGGTCAAGCGGATCGACTGGATCCAGAAGCTGCAGGACCTCGGGTTCTCGCTGACCGAGATCAAGGCCGTCCTGCGCGACTGGGAGGGGACCTCGACGGCCCCCAAGGCGATGGAGCGGGTGCGCGAGATCTTCACCGACAAGCTGCGGGAGACGACGGAGACGGTGGCGCGGCTCCAGCGGCTGGTCGGCGACCTGACCGAGACGCTGGCCTACATGAACAGCTGCCGGTCGTGCGAGCCGAGCCACAACCCCACCGAGTGCGGCACCTGCGACATCCACGGCCACGACGGCCGGGCGCCGCTGCTGGTCGAAGGAATTTCGAAATGACGATCAAGCTCCCGATCTACATGGACAACCACGCCACCACGCCGGTCGACCCGCGGGTGGTCGAGGCGATGCTGCCGTACTTCACCGAGGTGTTCGGCAACGCCGCCAGCCGCTCGCACGCCTTCGGCTGGACGGCCGAGAAGGCGGTCGAGAAGGCGCGCGAGCAGGTCGGCGCGCTCATCGGCGCCTCGGGCAAGGAGATCGTCTGGACCTCGGGCGCCACCGAGTCGGACAACCTGGCCATCAAGGGCGCGGCCGAGTTCCACAAGGACCGCGGCAACCACATCATCACCGCGCAGACCGAGCACAAGGCGGTGCTCGACACCTGCAAACGCCTGGAGAAGGAAGGCTTCGAGGTCACCTACTTGCCGGTCGAGCAGGACGGGCGGGTCAGCCCGGCGGCCGTGAAGGCGGCGATGACCGACAAGACGATCCTGGTCTCGATCATGCTGGCCAACAACGAGATCGGGACCGTCAACCCGGTCGAGGAGATCGGCGCCGTCGTCAAGGAGCGGGGGGCGCTGTTCCACATCGACGCGGTCCAAGGCGTCGGGAAGATCCCGTTCGACGTCAACAAGGCGCGCGCCGACCTGGTGTCGATCTCGGCGCACAAGATGTACGGGCCCAAGGGGATCGGCGCGCTCTACGTGCGGCGCAAGCCGCGGGTGCGCATCACGGCGCAGATCGACGGCGGCGGGCACGAGCGCGGGATGCGCTCGGGGACGCTCAACGTGCCGGCCATCGTCGGGTTCGGCAAGGCGGCCGAGCTCTGCGCGGCCGAGATGGAGAGCGAGGGAAAGCGGCTCCTCGCGCTGCGCGAGCGCCTGCGCGAGGGGATCCAGTCGCAGGTGACGGACACCTTCGTCAACGGATCGCTCGAGCACCGGCTGCCGGGCAACCTCAACATCAGCTTCGCCTACGTCGAGGGCGAGGCGATGCTGATGGGGCTCAAGGACGTGGCGGTGTCGTCGGGATCGGCCTGCACCTCGGCTTCGCTGGAGCCGTCGTACGTGCTGCGCTCGCTCGGCGTGGCCGAGGAGATGGCGCACACTTCGATCCGGTTCGGCCTTGGACGGTTCAACACCGAGGAAGAGGTCGACTTCGTCGTCAAGACGGTGGTCGGCAAGGTCAGGAAGCTGCGGGAGCTGTCGCCGCTCTACGAGATGGCGCAGCAGGGAATCGATCTCAAAAGTATTCAGTGGGCGGCCCACTAATGTGGCCCGTTGGGGCGGCGCGCTAGGCGCGCTCGGCATCAAAAGGAACAAGCCATGGCATACAGCGACAAGGTCATCGAGCACTACGAGAACCCGCGCAACGTGGGGAGCTTCGACAAGGACGATCCCAGCGTGGGGACCGGCCTGGTCGGCGCGCCCGCCTGCGGGGACGTGATGAAGCTGCAGCTCAAGATCAACGACGACGGCATCATCGAGGACGCCAAGTTCAAGACCTTCGGCTGCGGGTCGGCGATCGCCTCGTCCTCGCTGGCGACCGAGTGGGTGAAGGGGATGACCATCGACCAGGCGATGGAGATCAAGAACACCCAGATCGTCGAGGAGCTGAACCTCCCGCCGGTGAAGATCCACTGCTCGGTCCTGGCCGAGGACGCCATCAAGGGCGCCATCGCCGACTACAAGGCCAAGCGCGCGGCGAAGTCAGGTGAAAAGCCGGCCGGCGAGAAGGCAGCCAGCTAAGGAAGGAAAATGGCCATCGGTGTGACAGACAGGGCGGTCGCCGAGATCAAGAAGGCGGCCGGGCAGCGGGCGACGCCCCCCAGGGGGCTGCGCGTCGGCATCCGCGGCGGCGGCTGCACGGGGTTTTCGTACCTCTTCGAGTGGTCGGACAGCGAGCCGCGCCCGGAGGACAAGGTCCTCTCCTTCGAGGACGGCGCGGTGCGCGTCTTCGTCGATCCGAAGAGCTACCTCTACCTCGACGGCTCGACGCTGGGCTACGCCACGTCGATGGTCGGGCGCGGGTTCAAGTTCGAGAACCCGAACGTCAAGGGGACCTGCGGCTGCGGCGAGAGCGTCCAGTTCTAGCGGGGGCGGGAGGGGCTGCGCCCCTCCCACCGGCCCACCCCGATGCGACGAGAGCCGAGCCCGGATCTTGATAGGCAAGTGTTTTCTCCGGCGGGCAGAGCCCGCCTCCGATCCGGGGAATGAGGAAGGAAGATCAGGTGATTTGCTGGTCGTGTGAAAAAGAAGGCGGCCCGGGGCCGTTCTGCGCGGCGTGCCAGGCGATCCTGCCGCCGGACGAGGCGGCCGATCGGTTCGCCGCGCTGGGGTTGCCGCGCAAGTTCGAGATCGATCTCGGCGCGGCCGAGACGGCCTACAAGGACCTGTCGCGGCAGTTTCACCCCGACCGCTTCGCCAAGGCCGATCCGCGCGCGCGCAAGGCGGCGCTGGCGCGCACGGTGGCGATCAACGACGCCTGGCGGACGGTGAAGGACCCGATCAAGCGCGCGGAGTACCTGCTGGAGCTGGCGGGGTTCGGCCTCGGGGGCGACGACCGGAAGCCGTCGGCGAACGAGATCGCGGCGACCAAGAAGGTGGCGGCGCCGCCGGCGTTCCTGATCGAGATCCTGGAGCTGCGCGAGGAGCTGGGGGCGGCCGAGCAGGCGGGCGACCAGGCCAAGGTCGCGCGCATGGCCGAGGCGATGCGTGCCCGGTCGGCGGCCGCGATGGCCGCGATCGCCGGCGCGCTGGAGGCGGGGAGCTTCGAGGAGGGGGCGCGCGCGCTGGTGGCGCTCCGCTATTACCAGCGGTTCCTGGACGAGGTCGCGGCGCACGAGGAGCGCGCGCTCGCCGGAGGGGACCATGGCTGAGGCGTTCCTGCAGATCTCCGAGCCGGGGGCCTCGCCGGCCAAGCGGGCCTGCCGGACGCGCGCCATCGGGATCGATCTGGGGACCACCAACTCGCTGGTGGCGGTGGTCGACGGCGGCCGCCCGGTCTGCCTGCGCGACGCCGGCGACCAGGCGATCCTGCCGTCGGTGGTCCACTACGCGGCCGACGGGACCATCGTCGTGGGCGCCGAGGCGCACGAACGGCTGGCGCCCGAGCACCCGCGCGACACCATCGCCTCGGTCAAGCGCTTCATGGGGCGCGGGCCGCGCGACGCCGAGGCGACGCGCAAGCTGACGCCGTATCAGTTCGCGCCGCCGGCCGGCGACGGCAACGTGGTCCGCTTCGCGGTCGCGGGCGGGCGCGCGGTCACGCCGATGGAGGTCTCGGCGGAGATCCTCAAGGCGCTCAAGGCGCGCGCCGAGGGGGAGCTGGGGGCGCCGCTCGACGGGGCGGTGATCACCGTGCCCGCCTACTTCGACGACGGGCAGCGGCAGGCCACGCGCGACGCCGGCCGCCTGGCGGGGCTGGAGGTGCTGCGCCTCCTCAACGAGCCGACCGCGGCGGCCATCGCCTACGGGCTCGACAAGCAGGCCGAGGGGACCTTCGCGGTCTTCGACCTCGGCGGCGGCACCTTCGACATCTCGATCCTGAAGCTGGAGGACGGGGTGTTCGAGGTGAAGGCCACCGGCGGCGACTCGGCGCTCGGCGGCGACGATTTCGACCGCGCCATCGCGGGCGCGCTGCTCGACAAGTGGGGCCTCGGCGAGGCGGCGGCGCACGACGCCAGGCTGGTCCGGCGCGTCCTCGACGGCGCGCGGGCGGTCAAAGAGAAGCTGACGGCCGAGAAAGAGGCGGCGGTGGAGATCGCGCTGCCCGACGGGCCCCGCACGGCGGCGCTGACCCGCACGGAGATGGAGCTCTTGGTCGAGCCGGTGCTCATGCGCTGCGCGGGGCCGGTCCGGCGCGCGCTCAAGGACGCCGGGCTCGAGCCGGCGGCGCTCTCGGGCGTGATCCTGGTCGGCGGCGCCACGCGGATGCCGCTGGTGCGGATGTTCGTGGAGAAGCTGTTCGGGCGGGCGCCGCTCGGGGACATCGATCCCGACGAGGTGGTGGCGCTGGGCGCGGCGGTGCAGGCCGACGTGCTGGCGGGCGGCGCCGGGCAGGGCGACATGCTGCTGCTCGACGTGGTGCCGCTGTCGCTGGGGCTCGAGACCATGGGCGGCGTGGTCGAGAAGATCATCCACCGCAACACCACCGTCCCCTGCGGCGCCACCCAGACCTTCACCACCTTCGCCGACAAGCAGACCGGGTTCGACCTGCACGTCGTGCAGGGGGAGCGCGAGCTGGCCGAGCAGGGGCGCTCCCTGGCGCGCTTCACGCTCAAGGGGATCCCGCCCATGCCGGCCGGGATGGCGCGGCTGGAGGTGACCTTCATGGTCGACGCCGACGGCATCCTGCGCGTCTCCGCGCGCGAGGAGGTCACCGGGCAGGAGGCGAAGATCGAGGTCAAGCCGAGCTACGGCCTCACCGACGAGGAGGTCGAGAAGATGCTGCTCGACTCGTTCGCCCACGCCGAGGAGGACGTCAAGGTGCGCCTCTTGACCGAGCAGCGGGTGGAGGCCGATCGGATCGCGGCGGCCGCGCGCGCGGCGATGGCCGACACGCCCGAGCTCCTCACGGCCGAGGACCGGACGGCGATCGACGCGGCGCTGGTGGGGCTGGCGGCGGCGCGCGAAGGGACCGACCACCTGGCGATCCGCGCGGCGGTCGAGGCGCTCGACGCGGCGTCGAAGGAGTTCGCCGGCCGGCGCATGAACGTGGCCTTCGAGCGCGGGCTGCGCGGCAAGGACGTCGCGACGGTCGAAAAAAAAGCCGACGAAACCGCTCCCAAGCGCGACCTGGCGTCGCGGGCCGGGAGCCACGCGGGACATTCGCACTGATGCCCAAGGTCAGGTTCGAACCGGACGGGATCGAGATCGAGGTGCCGGTCGGCACCAGCATCCTCGAGGCCTCCAACAAGGCGCACGCGCAGGTCGGCTCGGCCTGCGGCGGCGTCTGCGCCTGCTCGACCTGCCACGTCTACGTCAAGCAGGGGCTGGAGGCGCTGGCCGAGGCGAGCGACCGCGAAGAGGACATCATGGACAAGGCCTTCGACGTGAAGTCGAGCTCGCGCCTCGGCTGCCAGTCGAAGATCCTGCGTGACGTGACGGTGGTGGTCGAGATCAGCCGCGAGAGCCGCCAGGCCTTCCTCGACGAGCACCCCGAGATCCGCAACGCCCTCAAGCAGGGCACGGCGACGCCGCCCCGCTGAGCGCGCCTCAGGCGAGGAGCTGCAGCAGGTCGGCTTTGGTGAGGCCGGCGGCGGCGGCGCCGTCGGCGAGCGCGGCATCCATGAGCGCGCGCTTGCTGTCCTGAAGCGCCAGGATGCGCTCCTCGACGGTGTCGGCGGCGACCAGGCGGTAGACGAACACCGGGCGGGTCTGACCGATGCGGTGGGTGCGGTCGGCGGCCTGCGCCTCCACGGCCGGGTTCCACCAGGGGTCGCAGAGGAAGACGTGGTCGGCGGCGGTCAGGTTGAGGCCGCTGCCGCCCGCCTTCAGCGACACCAGCATCACCGGCGGGCCGTCGTCGGCCTGGAAGCGCGCCACCACCTCGCCGCGATCGCGCGTGCCGCCGTCGAGGCGGACGAACGGCAGCTCGGCGCGCGCCAGCGCCGGCTCGATGAGATCCAGAAGGCTGGTCCACTGCGAGAAGACCAGCGCCTTGTGGTTTTCGGCGACGGCGGTCTCCAGCGCCCCCAGCAGCGCCTCGAGCTTCGACGACGTGGGCGCGCTCTGGCCGGGGACCAGCGCCGGGTGGCAGGCGGCCTGGCGCAGGCGGAGCAGCGCCTCCAGCGCCTTCATCACCGAGCCGCCGGCCTCCAGCAGCGCCAGCACGTCCTTCTGGGTGGCGGCGCGGACGGCGTCGTAGACGGCCCACTCGCCGTCGTCGAGCGAGACGCGCAGCACGGCGTCGGTGCGCGGCGGCAGCTCGGGCGCCACGTCCTGCTTGAGCCGCCGGAGCAGGAACGGCCGCACGCGCTGGCGCAGCGCCGCCGCCGCGCCCGGCTGGCCGTCGGCGATCGGGCGGGCGTGGCGGTCGGCGAAGTCGGACCGCCCGCCGAGCAGGCCCCGGTTCGCGAAGTGCATCAGGCTCCAGAGCTCCTCCAGGCGGTTCTCGACGGGCGTGCCGGTCAGCGCCAGGCGGAACGGCGCCCGCAGCGCGTAGGCGGCGCGCGCGGTCTGGCTGTCGGGGTTCTTGATCGCCTGCGCCTCGTCGAGGACGACCGTCCGCCAGTCCCGCGCGGCGAGCTGCGCCTGATCGAGGCGCAGGAGCGCGTAGCTGGTGAGGGTGACGTCGGCGGCGGCGTCGAGCGCGCGGTTGGCGCCGTGGTAGAGGCAGACCTTGAGTGACGGGCGGAAGCGGGCCAGCTCGGCCTGCCAGTTGAAGAGGACGCTGGTCGGCGCCACCACCAGCGTCCGCCCCTCGAACACCGACATCGCCTGCAGCGTCTTGCCGAGCCCCATGTCGTCGGCCAGCACGCCGCCCAGGCCGGCGCCGCGCAGGAACGCCAGCCAGCTCACCCCCTGGCGCTGGTAGGGGCGCAGGGTGGCGGTCAGGTCGGTGGGGAGCGGCGCCTCCGGGAGGCGCTCGAACCCGGCGACCAGCGGCGCCAGGCGATCGAGGCCCGGCGGCGGCGGGTGATCGAGCTCGGCGCAGAGGGTGGCCAGCGCCGGCAGCGCGTGGCGCGCCAGGTGACCGTCGTCCTGGCGCGCCGCCAGCAGATCGGCGATCCGTTGCCCCTGCTTCTGCAGGAAGCCCGCCGGCAGCGACGCCCAGCCCCCGCCCGACAGCGGCACGATCCCCAGCCCCTCCTGCCAGGCGCGCAGCACCGCCGCCGCGTCGACGCTGCCGCCGGCGCCCGACTTGCCGGCGGCGATGAACGTCAGCTCGAAGCGGACGGCGTCGGTGCCGGCCGCGGGGTCGCCGTCGGTGACCAGCGTCAGCCGTGGCTCCAGCGTCGCCGCCGGCTTGACCACGCCCGCGGCGCCGCCCGCCAGATCGCCGCGCCAGCGCTTCAGCTTCTCGACGAAGCGGGGGGCGTCGGCGGGGCCGTAGGTGGTGCGGCGGCCGGGGAGCAGGTCGAGCTCGCCGCGCAGCCGCTCGACGGCGCGCCGCTCGGCGGCCGGATCGCGCAGCGGCACCGGCCCGCGCAAATGGACCAGCCGGTTGCCGTCGACGCGCGCGCAGGGCGGGGCGCCGTACACCAGCCGCGGCAGCACGCTCAGCCCGCCCCCGGCCGCGGCGTCGAGCTGGTCGAGATCGAGCACGATGCGGGGCTCCAGGTCGCGCGCCACCGGCGGCAGCCGCCCGCTGCGGTTGTCGAGCACCGTCCGCCGCGCCAGATCGGGGAGCACGACGGTCAAGAGCTCGCCGAAGTCGGCGGCCGCGAAGGTGCGGCGCGACGGCAGGTGCTGCAGCCGATCGCCGCCCAGCTCGATCTCGCCCAGGCGGTGCAGCGCCAGCCGGCCGTCCTCCTCGCAGAGCGCGATCCCCGAGGCGACCACCGCCCGCACCCGCGGATCGGCGGCGACGACCAGCCGCACCTCGGCCCCCGGGCCGTCGGTGAGGACCGCCTGCGGCCGGATCTCCTCCTCCGAGATCGCGCAGGCCACGCCGTCGACGGTGATCCGCGGCGCGCCGGCCAGGACCTGCATCAGCGCGTCGAGCTTCCCCGGCGCCAGCGGGCCCCGCGCCCCGGTCTCGAGGAGCGCGTCGGCGCGCAGGTCGGCCTCCTCGAGCTGCAGGCCGGCGGCCTCGGCGGGGTTGGCCAGGCGCGCGCGCAGGCTCCCCTCGAACGGCGTCTCGGCGCCGTCGGCCGCGACCAGCACGCGCGCGAGGCGCAGGCTGCCGTCGCCGCGCGCGAACCGGT
>DASZVW010000023.1:0-3214 GCA_035546895.1 Polyangia bacterium | reverse complement strand
GGCGCGCAGCTCCTCGCCGATGGCCACATCCATGTCTACGGCCCGCTGCGCGGACGCGCGGTGGCCGGCGCCCAGGGGCGGCGCGACGCCGAGGTCTTCTGCCTGGCGCTCGAATCCGAGCTGGTCGGCGTCGACACCGGCTACCTCCTCAGCGACGACCTGCCGCCGCCCCTCTGGGGCGCCCCCGCGCGCGTCTTCCTCACGCCCGAGGGGACCTGCGCCGCCGCGGCGCTGTGGGCCCGCCGCGGGCCAGGCTCTCGCGCCTGACTGAGGTATCATGAGCTGGTGACCCGCGTGGAGCTGGACGAGGCGGTCAGGGTCGAGAGCATCGCGCGGTCGTGCCTCGGCGGCCTGCGCGACTTCGCGGCCTCGGTCGTCAAACGGTTCGGCATCGGGTGAGCTCGGGGATGACGCCGCTCAAGCTGGTGGAGACCAAGCCGGGGTGGTTCTCGCTGCTGCTCGACGCCGGCGACACCGCCGTCGACGGCCTGGTCGAGGAGCTGGGGCACGAGCCGAACGGCTTCTTCTGGGAGGGGGTCGCGCAGTTCCTGATCGGCGAGGAGGCGCCGGAGCTCGACGGCCGCGTCGAGCTCGACCCCGAGGCGGGGATGTTCTGCGCCTACGGCAACGACCGCGCCGCGCTGGAGCGGCTCGGCACGTTGATGGCGGCGGTGGCCAACGACGAGGAGGGGATGCGCAACTTGCTGGAGGCCGCCGAGGAGAACGGCTTCGAGTTCGACGACTAAGCCTCGCCGAGGAGCCGCGCCATCGCCCGATCGTGCGTCCGCCCGAGCAGCGCCAGCCCGAGCGCGCCGCCGACCAGCCCGAAGAACATGTCCCACTGGGTGTCCCAGGGATCGCCCTGGGCGCCCAGGAAGGCCTGCCCGACGCCGGGCGCGACCAGGTAGGTGGTCCACCACTCGACGAGCTCGTAGGCGGCGGCGATCGCCAGCACCACGCTGAGCACGATGAACACCAGCCAGCCGCCCCGCCGCAGCGGCGTCACGCGCAGCAGCGTCTCCTTGATGATGAACACCGGGAAGAACCCCAGCGCGAGGTGGCCCACGCGGTCGTAGTGGTTGCGCGCCAGGTGGAAGGTGTCGCGCGCCCAGTTGCCGAGCGGCACGGCGGCGTAGGTGTAGTACGCGCCGTACACCAGGACCCGGGTGTGCAGGAAGACGCAGAGATAACAGAAGTCGGTCAGCCGGAGCCGCCGGTAGGTGGCGGCCAGCGCGACATAGCCGGCGAGGGCGGGCGCCACCTCGAGGAACCAGTTGAGGCGCCCGCCCTTGCAATAGACGGCCGTCAGCACCAGGACCGGCGCCATCGCCGCCAGCAGGGCGAGGGGGAGGGTGGCGGTGCGGCGCGGGGGGCTCACCCCTCGACGATACCGCCACCATGGCCGAGCCGTCGCGGCTACATCTTCAGCTTGCCGAGGCCGGCCTGCAGGTCCTGCGGGTTCATGGCCGGCGAGAGCTCGAGGCGGGCGTTCAAGGCCTGGAAGATCGGCTCCCCGATGGTCGGGATGTCGGTGACGTCCTTCAGATCGAAGAAGAAGAAGCCGCAGCGCTCGCCGCCTTGCTCGACGAAGTAGACCGCCTCCGGCCGGATCCGCTCCACCGTGGCCTGGATGATCTGCTGCATCGACCCGTCGCGGACCGCCTTGTTCCCTGCCTCGACCGGAACCGTAACCTTCAACAGCGTGCGCATGTTCGTCTCCTTTGTCATGTGCCCGTGAGGGCCGCGTCGGAGGGGGTACGAACGGCCGGGACGATCGGATCGCGGGCCGGCCGTTTCTCTGACAAGGACGGGCCGCCGGCGACAAAGCCTGCTGGGAGAGATCATGGCGACGAACCGTTCGGATATCTGGCCCCGGCGCGGCGTCTGCAGGGCCGCCGTCATCGTCCTGGGGCTCGCCGGCCCGGCGGGGCCGGCGCGGCGCGCGGCGGCCACCACGACGCTGGCGGTCGATCTGGGGACCTCGCTGGGGCCGGTCACGCACGCGGCCAGCGGCTCGCTCTACGGCGTGACGGAGACGCTGCCGGCGGACGTGACCAACCTGATCGGTCCCCTGCACCCGTACGTCTTCAACAACCCGGCGGCGGACCAGCAGCAGCCGGTCGGCGACGCCATCGTGGTCGCCGGTCGCCTGGCCCCGGTGGGCGGCCAGGTCTCGATCCGGCTCGCCGACTGGCTGAAGGGCTTCTACACCTTCACCAGCATGAGCGACTGGCTGAGCAAGGTCGACATGACCGCCGCCCGCCGCAAGGCGGCCAACCTGACCAACATCTACGGCTACGAGATCTGGAACGAGCCGCAGGGGACCTACGCCGGCAGCAACCCGCTCTCCTTCAACGACTTCTGGGCGCAGACCTACGCCGAGCTCCGCAAGGTCGATCCGACGATCAAGATCATCGGCCCTTCGATCGCGGTCTACAGCAACAGCTACATGCAGGGCTTCCTCTCGTACTGCAAGACCAACAACGTGGTGCCGGACATCGTCAGCTGGCACCAGCTCGCGGGCGAGAACTTCACCAGCGACGTGCAGACCTACCGCGCGCTGGAGAAGTCGCTGGGGATCGGCCCGCTGCCGATCAGCATCAACGAGTACAGCGGCGCGGCCGACCTGAGCGTCGAGGGGCAGCCGGGCGCCTCCGCGCCGCTCATCGCCAAGTTCGAGCGCTTCCGCGTCGACAGCGCCTGCATCTCGTTCTGGGACGTCGGGCACCCCGGGCGCCTGGGGAGCCTGCTGGCGAGCAACACGCAGCCCAACGGCGGCTGGTGGTTCTACAAGTGGTACGGCGACATGGCCGGCGAGATGGTGTCGACGACGCCGCCCACGCCGTCGAGCCCGTCGGCGCTGGACGGCTTCGCGAACCTGGACGCGACGGGGCGGAGCGCCAGCGTCCTGTTCGGCGGGACAAACGACGGGACGGTGGCGGTGGTGGTGAAGGGGTTCGCGGCGGCGGGGTTCTTCGAGAGCAGCGTGCACGCGCTCGTCGAGCACACGCCGTTCGTGAACCGCACCACGGTCGTCACCGCCACCACGACGGTGTCGAGCGCCGACCTCACCGTCGCCAACGACCAGGTCACCGTCACGGTCTCCGGGGCCAACAACACCGACGGGTATCGGGTCACGCTGACGCCCGTGGGCGGCGGCGGCGCGGGGGGCTCGGGCGGCGGCGGTGGGACGGGCGGCTCGGGCGGTGGTAGC
>DASZVW010000022.1:0-6728 GCA_035546895.1 Polyangia bacterium | reverse complement strand
TGGTGGCGACCCACCCGCCGGTCGCCGATCGGATCGCGGCGCTGCGGGCGATGGCCTACGACCGGACGGCGCGCGGGCGGTAGGCGGCGTTAGAACGCGGTCGAGAGCGTGCGCCGCAGGCGCGAGAAGAGGCCGCGCTTTTGCGGCGTGTCGGTGACCCGGACGGTGTTCTGGCGGGAGACGCCGTACTGGACCAGGCCGACCGCCGTCGAGAAGGTGGCGTTGTGGACCACCTCGGCGAGGCCGCCGACCCCCTTGGGGACGCCGCGCCGGACGGGGATGCCCAGGATCTCCTCGCCGAGCTCGGTCATGCCGGGGAGCTGGGTGGTGCCGCCGGTGAGGACGGCGCCCGAGGCGAGCAGGTCCTCGCAGCCGAGCCGCACGATCTCCGCCTTGACGAAGGAGAGGATCTCCTCGATGCGCGGCTGCACGATGTCGCGGCAGAGGTTGTGGCGCGACAGCACGCGCGGCGCGCGGCCGCCCACCGAGGCGACCTCCAGCGTCTCCTCCTCGGCGACCATCGAGGCCAGCGCGCAGCCGGAGCGGATCTTGATCTTCTCCGCCTCGTGCGGCGGCGTGCGCAGGCCGAAGGCGATGTCGCTGGTCAGCTGGTGGCCGCCGATGGGGATGACGCTGGTGTGGGCCACGGCGCCGTCGGTGAAGATGGCGATGTCGGTGGTGCCGCCGCCGATGTCGACCAGCGCGACGCCCAGACCCTTCTCGTCGTCCTCCAGCACCGCCTCGCCGGAGGCCAGCGGCTCGAGCACGATGTCCAGCACCTCCAGATCGCAGCGGGTGCAGCACTTGATGATGTTCTGGGCGGCGGCCGCCGCCGCGGTCACGATGTGGACGCGCGCCTCCAGCCGCACGCCGCACATGCCGAGCGGCTCGCGCACGCCGTCCTGGCCGTCGATCTTGTACTCCTGCGGCAGCACGTGGACGATGTGGCGGTCGACCGGCAGCGCGATGGCGCGCGCCAGCTCCAGCACCTTCTGGACGTCCGGCGGGCGGACCTCCTTGTCCTTGATCGCCACCGTCCCCGTCGAGTTGACGCCCTTGATGTGGCCGCCGGCGATGCCGACGTAGACCTGCGAGATCTCGCAGCCGGACATGCTCTCCGCTTCGAGCACCGCCTGCTTGATCGAGGCCACCGTCGAGTCGATGTTGACGATGACCCCCTTCTTGAGGCCGCGCGACGGGTGGGTGCCGACGCCGATGATGTCGAGGCCGTCGGCGCCGACCTCGCCGACCACGCAAGCGATCTTCGTGGTCCCGATGTCGAGACCGACGACGATGTCGGAAGATCTCCTGGTCATGCGAAGGCAATCTTCACCGCGTTTGCCGGGCGCGCGAAATTTTTTACTTTTTCGTGCCGCGCGGGCGGTCGGCCAGGCGGACCACGAAGCGGAGCCCCGACCAGGTGTCGTCGACGGCGCAGACCTTGTTGTCGACCAGGCCGGTGGCGAGCCCCAGGCGCCGCACCTCCGCCTCGCCGACGTCGCTGGCCTGGCCCGAGGCCTTCTGCGCCGACCTCTTGGGCCAGGCGATCCAGAGGCCGCCCGCCGGATCGAGCCGCGCCGGCAGCGCCGGCAGCTCGCGGGCCAGCGCCTTCAGGCTGTCGGCGAAGCAGACGATGACGTCGAACCGGCCGCCGCCCGGGCCGACGGGCCCGACGGTGGCGCCGTCGGGGAGCTCGCCCAGCGTCCGCGCGAAGCCGTCCGGCGCCCGGCGGAGCCCGACCCGCGCGCCCGGCTTGATCCCCAGCTTCTTGGGGAGCGGCGTCCCGGAGTAGCCGGCCACGCCGGTCAGTCCTCGTCGCCGGCGGCGGCGGGCTCAGCGGGGGCCTCGGGGCGTTTCTTGGCCGCGTGCGGCCTCTCGCTGGCCACCGTGGCGTGTGCCGGCGGGTCGTCGGTCTTGGGCGGCTCGGCCATCCGGATGGCCACCCGGTCGGAGAGCGGACCGTCGAGGTAGACGGTGCGGAGCGCCGCCGGCCCGCGGCCGCCGAGCGCCGCGAAGATCCGGTCGAGCCGCGCCAGCTTGGCCTCGAAGTCGCCGCGGCCGAGGCGGATCTCGCCGCTGCCGTCGTAGAGGATCAGCGAGAACCCGGCGCGCGTGTCGACGTGGATCTCGGAGAGCTTGGGGCGCTCGGGGTGACCGCCGGCGTAGAGGGCGGCCAGCGCCAGCGCCTGGCGAAAAACCGCCTCGCTGGTGGCGCGCACGGCGGCGTACTGGTCGCGGGTGACGCCGGTGATGACCGGCAGCCCGTCGGCCTCGGCGAAGGTGGCGCGCTTGAACGGGCGGCCGTCGGCATCCAGCAGGTAGAGCGCGCCCAGCAGCGCGCTGGCCACCGCCTTGCGCTCGGTCACCTCGATGGCCAGCGTCGAGGGCAGCTCGCGCCGGACGCGCGCCGAGAGGATCCAGGGGTGGGTGGCCAGCCGGGCCGCCACCGCGTCGGGATCGACCGCCAGCAGCCGGTCGCCGATGCGGACGCCGGAGAGGTCGCGGATCTCGTCGGCGGTGACGCGCGTGGAGGGGCCGACCTCCACGTCGCGCACGGCGAAGCGGGGCGAGGCGATCACGTGCCGCACCACCTGGCGGCCGGCCCAGACGGCGCCGGCGACGACGGCCGCCACCACCAGCGCCTTGCCCACGATCGCCAGCCTGGCCCCCCCCACCCGCAGGCCGTCCGCCAACCAGACCAGAAAGGGCCGGCGCGCCACCACGATCCGCCGGTTGCTGCGGCGGCGGAAGAAGCGGCGCTTGACCGGCGGGTGCTCGACGGTGATGCGCGGCTCGTCCGCCGGGGCGGCGCCGGGGCTCGCCCTCACGCGCTCCCCCCGCGCCTGCCCAGCGCGGCCAGGAGCTCGCCGGGGACGGCGGTGATGTCGCCGGCGCCCAGGCAGAGCACCAGGTCGCCCGGCTGCGCGGCGCGCAGGAGCTCGGCGGAGAGGGCGCCGCGCGCCA
Organism: Polyangia bacterium; assembly: GCA_035546895.1. GTDB lineage: Bacteria > Myxococcota_A > Polyangia > Fen-1088 > Fen-1088 > JADGRB01. Next base: position 3,764 of record DASZVW010000022.1, on the reverse strand, counting down.
CGTGCCGCGCGGGCGCGCCGGCCGGGAAGGTGGCCAGCAGCGCGCGCGCGTCGGCGCCAGCGATCGGCGCCTCGCCCGCCGGGTAGACGTCGGTCAGGAAGACCTGGTCGGCGCCGGCCAGCGCGGGCGCGAAGTCGCCCAGGAGATCGCGCGTGCGGGTGTAGCGGTGCGGCTGGAACGCCACCAGCAGGCGCCGGCCGTGCAGCCGCGCCGCCGCGATGGTGGCCGCCAGCTCGGTCGGGTGGTGCCCGTAGTCGTCGACCACCAGCACGCCGCCCGCCTCGCCGCGCAGCGAGAACCGGCGGTCGACCCCCTGGAAGGCCGCCAGCGCCTCGCCCGCCTGCCCGAACGGCACGCCCAGGAAGTCGGAGACGCAGAGCGCGCCCAGCGCGTTCTCGGCGTAGTGGACGCCCGGCATCCGGATGTGCGCCTCGCCGTGCAGCTTGCCGCGCACGCGGACCCGGAAGCGGGTGCCGGTCGGCCCGGCGTCGAGGATCTCGCCCCGCCAGTCGCCGGCTCCGAGGCCGTAGGTCAGGTGGCGTTTGCTGAGGCGCGCGGGCAGGCGCGCCGCGGCCGGGTTGTCGGCGCCGATCACCACCAATCCATAGAACGGCACCTTCTCCGCGAAGTCTAAAAACGCGCTCTCCAGCGCCTCGACGGTGCCGAAGTGGTCGAGGTGCTCGCGGTCGATGTTGGTGACGACCGCGACCATGGGGAACAGGTGGCGGAACGAGCCGTCCGACTCGTCGGCCTCGGCGACCAGGATCTCCCCCTGCCCGAGCCGCGCGTTGGAGCCGAAGGCCCGCGCCTTGCCGCCGATGACCGCGGTCGGATCGAGCCCCGCCTCGGCCAGGATGACCGCGATCATCGTGGTGGTGGTGGTCTTGCCGTGGCTGCCGGCCACCGCCACGCCGTCCTTGACGCGCATGAGCTCGCCCAGCATCTCGGCGCGCGGGATGACCGGGATGCCGCGCGCGCGGGCGGCCGCCACCTCGGGGTTGTCGGCGCGGACGGCGCTGGAGACCACCACCACGTCGGCGCGCTCCACGTTCTCCGCTCGATGGCCGACGCAGAGCCGCGCCCCCAGCGTCGCCAGGCGGCGGGTCACCTCCCCCTCGCGCAGGTCGGACCCCGACACCGGGTAGCCGAGGTTCAGGAGCACCTCGGCGATGCCGGACATCCCGATCCCGCCGATCCCCACGAAGTGAATGGCGACGTCTCGCTTGCGGAACATCCGCCGGGTTTTAACACCCCTGGCCGCCCGGACGGACCGTTACCGCCGCCGCGCGATGGCGGCCAGCTCGGCCACCACCTCCTCGGTCGCCTGGGCGCGCGCCAGGGTCTCCATCGCCGCCGCCATCGCCGCGTGCCGGGACGGGTCCTGCAGGATCCCGTCGACCAGGTCGCCGAGGCGGGTGGCCGAGGCCTCCGTCTGCGCCAGCAGCACCGCCGCGCCCGCGTTCTGGAAGGCGAGGGCGTTGACCGTCTGGTGGTCGTCGGCGGCGGTCGGCAGCGGGACCAGGATGGCGGGGCGCCGCATGATGGCCAGCTCGGCCAGCGTCAGGGCGCCGGCGCGGGCGACGACCAGCTTGGCGTCGGCCAGCGCGGCGGGCATGTCGTCGATGAAGGCCCGCACCTGCACCCGCTCGCCGTAGCCGAAGGCGGCGTAGTGGACCTGCATCCGGTCGTGCTCGTCGGGCCCGGTCTGGTGGACGATCGGCGGCAGCCGCCCGCGCGCGTCGAGCACGCGGACCATCCCCGAGGCCAGCTCGTTGACGGCGTGCGAACCCTGGCTGCCGCCCAGGATCAGGATCGACTTGGCGCGCTCGGCGTCGCGCCCCGCGAAGGCCGCCGCCCGCTCGACGAGCGCGCGGCGCACGGGGTTGCCGGTGAAGCGGACCTTGCGGCGGGCGAAGGCGGCCGCCGCCTCGTCGAAGGCAATGAACACCCGGCGCGCGAACCGCCCCAGGATCCGGTTGGTGAAGCCGGGGACGCTGTTCTGCTCCTGGATGGCGGTCGGGTAGCCGGTGAGCGCGGCGGTCAGCACCAGCGGCCCCGAGGCGTAGCCGCCGACCCCCAGCACCACGTCGGGGCGGTGGCGGCGCAGGATGCGGCGCGACTCGAGGAAGGCGCGCGGCAGCCGCCCCAGACCGCGCAGCGTGCCGGCGAGCCCCATCCGCTTGAGCCCGCTCACCTGGACCAGCTCCAGCGGGAAGCCGGCCTTGGGGACCAGCTTGGTCTCCAGGCCCCGCTCGGTGCCGACGAAGGTGACCTGGCCGCCGGCCGCGGCGATCGCCTCGGCGACCGCGATCCCGGGATAGAGGTGGCCGCCGGTGCCGCCCCCCGCGATCAGCACCCGGAGCGGCCGCGCGTCGCTCATGCCGGCGGGGGCGTGGGTTGGACGGCGGCGGGCGGGCGCGCCGGCCGCTTGGGGCCGACCTCCACCACCAGGCGCGGGCCGGCGTCGAGGCGTCGGTTGGCCCCCTTGCCGGCGCGGTGGGCGCCCGGCTGCCACTCGTGCGGCTCGGGGTTGCGCGCCGAGATGTTGGCCAGCACGCCGGCCATGAACAGGCTCATCACCAGCGAGGAGCCGCCGTAGCTGATGAACGGCAGCGGCAGCCCCTTGGTGGGCAGCGAGCCGAGCACGACGCCGATGTTCACCAGCGCCTGCAGCCCGAACACGGCGGTGATCCCGAACGCCAGGTAGGCGCCGAAGACGTCGCGCGCCCGCACCGCCGCCCGCAGCCCGCGCCAGACGAGCACCGCGAAGGCCGCGATCACGAACAGCACGCCCAGCAGCCCCAGCTCCTCGCCGACGATGGAGAGGATGAAGTCGGTGTGCGCCTCGGGCAGGAAGAACAGCTTCTGCCGCCCGTCGCCGAGGCCGAGGCCGGTGACGCCGCCGGAGCCGACGCTGATGAGCGACTCGGTGATCTGGTAGCCGACGTCGCGCCGGAAGGCCCAGGGGTCGAGGAAGGCCAGCATGCGGCGCATGCGGAACGGCGTGGAGACGATGAACTTCCAGCCGGCCGGCGCGGCCACCAGCACCGCGACGATGAGGTAGCTCGAGCGCGTGCCGGCGATGAAGAGCAGGCCCAGCGCCACGCAGCCGAAGATGACGGCGGTGCCGAGATCGGGCTGCTTGAGGAGCAGGCCCATCATCACGCCGGTCACCAGCAGCGGCGGCAGGAAGCCGACGGAGAAGACGCGCACCTTCTCCGCTTTGCGGGCCAGCAGCGAGGCCAGGTAGATGCAGAGCGCCAGCTTGCCGAGCTCGCTCGGCTGGAACGACAGCGGCCCCAGCCGGAACCAGCGGATGGCGCCGCCCGCGCGCGAGCCCATCTTGAGCACCGCCGCCAGCAGCAGGATGCTGACGAACAGCAGCGGGTAGGCGTACTTCCGGTAGACGGCGTAGTCGATCTTCACCGCCAGCGACAGCGCGCCGAGGCCGAGCAGCGCGTAGAGGATCTCGCGCTTGAGGAAGTAGGCGGCGTCGCCGTACTTCTTGGCCGCGAACACGGCGCCCGAGGAGAAGACCATCACCACCCCGAAGGCGACCAGCACCAGCACGGCGCCCACCAGCACGCGGTCGACGCCCACCTCGCTGGGGCGGACCAGGGCGGCGCGCGGCGCCTCGGGGGCCAGCAGCTTGTCGATCCGCGCGCGCAGCGCCGCCCACAGCTCGCGCGCGCCGGCCAGCGCGCGCGCCGTCGCCGTCGGCTCGGGCGGGGCGGCCGGGCGCTCGATCCGGAGGCCGGTGCGGC
>DASZVW010000021.1:0-3103 GCA_035546895.1 Polyangia bacterium | reverse complement strand
CCGATCCGGCGGCGGCGCTCGGCCCCACGCGGACCTTCACGCTGGGGCCGACGCCCCAGAACGTCGACGTCTATCTGGACGGCGCGCTGCAGTTCGCCTACGCCCCCGACCACACGACCATCTCCGTCCCCTGGACCGGCGACCACGTGATCGAGCTGCGCAGCCCCAGCGGCTGCTGCTTCGTCGAGCGGGTCGAGATCGGGCCCGACCACCCGCTCCCCTCCGACGCCATCATCGCCCGCCGCCTCAAGTGGCGCCCCGCGCACCTGGTGGTGACCACCGCGCCGCCGGCGGCGAGCGCCCGCGTGCTGGTGAGCGATCCCAACCGCAAGGTGGCCGCCGCCGCCGGGCGCCCGGGCGAGGAGATCGACGTCCCGTTTTTCACCGACGACGACTCCAGCAAGGAGATCGACGTGGCGGTCGAGGCGGGTGACGCCTTCGCCACCGAGAAGGTGCGCGTCCGGGCCGGCGAGCGGGTCTCCCACGTCGTGAAGCTGAAGGCGGGCGCCGCTCCCGAATGAGCGTCGGCCTGCTGGCGGTCCTGGCGAGCGCGCTCCTGGCGGCGGCGCCCGCGTCCAAGCCGGACGCGCGCGCGACGCCGCGCGAGTCGTTCGAGCGCGGGCGCACGGCGTTCGGGCGCGCGGAGTACAAGCGCGCCATCGACATCCTCCACCCGCTGCTCTACCCGGAGGTGCTGCTCGACAGCGAGGGGGAGGTGGTGCAGGCCCACCGCATGCTAGGCGTCTCCTACCTCTTCGCCAGCCAGCCCGAGGAGGCGAAGCGCGAGTTCCACAAGCTGCTGGAGCTGCGCCCCGACTACCGCTTCGATCCGCTGCTCGATCCGCAGCAGGTGGTCGACGCCTTCAACGCGGTGGTCAAGGAGGAGGAGGGCGAAATCGCCGCCATCGAGCGGCGCCGCAGGCAGCGCGACGCCGAGAGCGCCGCCCGCCTGCAGCGCGAGGCGCGCCTGCGCGCGCCCGTCACCGTCGTCCGCTACGAGCGCCATTCCTACCTGCTCAACTTCGTCCCCTTCGGCGCCGGGCAGTTCCAGAACGGCCAGCGCCGCAAGGGGTGGCTGTTCCTGGGCGTCGAGGCCGGGCTGGCGGCCCTCTCGGTCGGCGCCTTCGCGACCAACTTCGCGCTCTACGGCGTCCACCCCTACCGGCAGTGCCTCACCCCGGCGGGGATGCCGGTCCCCGCCAGCTGCCCGCCGGCGGACATCGATCATTCCCAGGAGAGCACCTCGCGCGACCTCCTGCGGCTGCAGCTCGTCTCCGGGGGGCTGTTCTTCGCGGCCGCGATCTGGGGGATCGTCGACGCCGTCCGCCACTACCAGCGCGACGTCTTGCTGACGGAACCGCCCCCGGGGCCTCCCCCCTCCGTGCAGGTCGGCCTGACGCCGCTCGGGCTCTCGGCCGCGCTCCGCTTCTGAAAGGACCACACCATGGCGACACTCAAGATTCAGCTCCCCGGCCAGGGGACCAAGGTCTACCGGATCCACAAGAAGCTCACCTCGCTGGGGCGCGGCGCCGAGGCGGACGTGGCGCTCCCCGATCCGTCGCTCTCCGACAGCCCGGCGCACATCCACTTCGACGGGCGCGAGTTCAACCTGGCGGCCACCGACCGCGACGCCGAGATCTTCGTCAACGGGCGCAAGCGCCAAAAGCAGAAGCTGGCGCACGAGGACCGGATCCGGATCGGCGCCGTCGAGCTGGAGTTCTCGCTCTACGACCAGCCCGGCGGCGAGGAGCCGGCCGCCGGCGGCGAGGCCACCGAGCTCGCCTCCTACAAGAAGCTGTACGAGTTCAGCGGCAAGCTGATGGCCAGCTACGACCTCCCCACGCTGGTCGCCGAGCTGCTCGACGTCATGATCCAGGTCTCCAACGCCGACAAGGGCTTCCTGGTGCTGATGGAGTCGGGCGAGCCGGTGATCAAGGCGGCCCGCAACCTGCGGCGGGAGACCATCTCCGACGCCGTCAGCCAGCTCTCGGACTCCATCCTGGCGCACGTCATCAAGACCAAGGAGCCGCTCATCATCTCGGACGCGCTCAACGACGAGGCGTTCAAGAACTCGCTCTCGGTGGTGAACCTCAAGCTCACCTCGGTGATGTGCGTGCCGCTGCTCGAGCGCGGCAACATGCTGGGGGTCATCTACGTCGGCAACGACAACGTGGCGCAGCTGTTCTCGCGGCCGCACCTGGAGGTCCTCTCGGTGTTCGCGGCGCAGGCCTCGCTGGTGGTGCGCAACGCGCTGCTGGTCAACGAGCTCAAGCTCGACAACCGCTCGCTGGAGGCGCGCATCGAGCAGATCCGCTTCGGCGAGATCCTCGGCTCCTCGCCCCGCATGCAGGAGATCTTCCGCAAGGTCCAGAAGGTGGCGGCCACCGACATCTCGGTGCTCATCACCGGCGAGACCGGGACCGGCAAGGAGCTGATCGCGCGCGAGCTGCACAGCCGGTCGCAGCGGGCCAAGCACCCCTTCGTCACCATCAACTGCGGCGCCATCCCCGAGAACCTGCTGGAGTCGGAGCTGTTCGGCCACGTGCGGGGCGCCTTCACCGGCGCGGTCGGCAACAAGGTCGGCCGCTTCCAGTCGGCCGACCACGGGACGCTGTTCCTCGACGAGATCGGCGAGATGCCGCTGCCGCTGCAGGTGAAGATCCTGCGGGCGCTGCAGGAGAAGGTGGTGGTCCGGGTCGGCGACACCCACTCGGAGACCATCGACATCCGGGTCATCGCCGCGACCAACCGCGACCTCGAGGCCGAGATGAAGGCCGGCCGCTTCCGCGAGGACCTCTACTACCGCCTCAACGTGGTCCACCTCCACCTGCCCCCGCTGCGCGACCGCGGCGACGACATCGTGGTCCTGGCCCGCTACATGGTCGGCCGCTACGCCCCCGAGTACGGCGGCCGGGTCCGCGGCCTCACCCCCAACGCCATCGCGGCGATCAAGCGCCACCGCTGGCCGGGCAACATCCGCGAGCTGGAGAACCGGATCAAGAAGGCGGTCGTGCTGGCCGACCGCGCGCTGCTGGGGCCGGAGGACCTCGACCTCTCGCCCGACGACCTGCCGCCCATCCTGCCGCTGGCCGACGCCAAGGAG
>DASZVW010000020.1:0-6862 GCA_035546895.1 Polyangia bacterium | reverse complement strand
TAAGCTGCATCGTGCCTACTTTAAGCGCGAAATCGGGCCCCTCCAAGGGTCCCGCGTTCCCGGATCGTCGCGCAAATTTCTCTCCGCATCGCCGCCCGGCTCAACTACCATCCGCGTTGATCCCATGGATGCCGCCGCCGCCCCGCTCGCCGAGAAGGTGAGCCGCCTCGTTCTGGAGTACGCCCAGGCCCGCCCCGCCAACCTGACGCCCGGGGCCGCCCTGGACGGCAAGCTGACCTTGCGGGGCGATCTGGCCATCGACTCGCTGGCCCTGGTCTCGCTCACCATCCGCCTCGGCGAGGAGTTCGGCGTCGACGTGGTCGAGAGCAACCTCGACTTCAGCCAGATGCAGACCGTCGGCGACCTGGTGGTCATCGCCGGCAAGCTCAGTCAGCGCTGACCCGCGGCCCGGCCCGCCGGCGATTGACACCGAGCGTGAAAAGATGGTAGGGATTCAGGGTTTGTGGTTTGGGCAATCAATCGGGGGGAAGAGCCGTGGACGCGAACAAAGATCAGGCGACCGAGGGGAGCGAGAAGATCACCCGCAACGCCGACCTTCCGGCCGCCGGCGGGGCGCAGGACGACGGTGAGTTCAAGATCGAGATCCGCAAGCTGGAAGTCCCGGTCCGCCCGCGCGGCGTGCTGGCCGAGTAGCGCCGCCCTTGCGCTCGTCCTCGGGATCGCCGCGGGCGAGCAGGGAGTGAGCGTCCGATGACCGCCGTCCAACCCGGCAAGGTCCCGTTCTACTTCGGGACCGCCCAGCGCGAGCTGCTGGGCGTCTATCATCCGCCCGCCGGCCCCTCGACCCGGGCGCAGGCGGTGCTGCTCTGCAACCCGATCGGGGACGACCTGATGCGGGCGCACCGGCCGTTCCGCCACCTGGCCGAGGAGCTGGCCGCGCTGGGCTTCCCGGTGCTGCGGTTCGACTTCGACGGCGCCGGCGACTCGGTCGGCGACGAGCGCGACCCCGACCGGGTCGCCACCTGGCGCGCCGACATCGCGCGCGCCGCCGAGGCGCTGCGCGCCCGCAGCGGCGTCGACCGGCTGGCGTTCGTGGGCCTCAAGCTGGGCGGGACGCTGGCCGCGCTGGCGGCCGCCGACCTGGGCGGCGTGGACGCGCTGGTGCTCTGGGGCGCGTACCTCAACGGCCCGGCCTTCGTCTCCGACGTCACCCGCGCGCACAAGATGCACGTCATGCTCGAGCCGGGGAGCTTCTCGGGCGGGCCGCCCTCGAAGGAGGGAGAGGAGGCGCTCGGGTACCTGCTGACGCCACAGACGATCGAGGAGCTCAAGGCCGTCGACCTGCTGGCGCTCCCCCGCTCGCCCGCCAAGCGAACGCTGGTCATCGACACCGCCAACGTCGAGGCCAAGGACGGCCTGGTCGCGCGGCTGACGGCGCTGGGCGGGACGGCCACCTCGCGGCACATGCCGGGGAACAAGTTCCTCATCACCTCGCCGCACCAGTCGGAGATCCCGGCGGCGGTCATCTCGGCGATCACCGGCTGGCTGGCCGAAGGGGCGCCGCTGCTGGACGCGCCGGCGGTGGGGCGCCCCGCGGCGCCGGTCGCGGCCAACGCGCTCGGCGAGAAGCCGGTGCAGTTCGGCCCGGACAAGAAGCTGTTCGGGATCCTGGCCGCGCCCCCGGGGGGCGCGGCGCGGCCCGACGTGCCGGCCATCATCATGCTCAACGCGGGGACCGTCCATCGCGTCGGCTCGCACCGCCTGTACGTGCCGCTGGCGCGGCACTGGGCCAAGCTCGGCTTTTACGTCCTGCGCGTCGACCTCTCGGGGATCGGCGACAGCCCGGTCCCCGCGGGGTGCGTCGAGAACCTCACCTATCCGCGCGACGGCCTCGACGACGCGCGCGCGGCGATGGATCTGCTGACCGAGACGACCGGGATCCGCAAGTTCATCGTGGCCGGCCTCTGCTCGGGCGGCGACATCGCCTTCCAGCTCGGCTTCAAGGAGCCGCGCGTGGCCAGCGCCCTGATGATCAACCCGCGCACCTTCTGCGTGAACGACCTCAGCATGGTCGACTCCTACGAGCGCGCGCGCTGGTACCAGCAGTCGATGAAGCAGAGCGACAAGTGGAAGAAGCTCCTGCGCGGCGACGTGAACATCACGCGCGCGCTCCTGCTGGCGGCGCCCAAGGTGCGCGACCTGGTCCTGCAGCGGGCCCGCCGCGCCGTCACCGGCCTGCTGAGCGTGGTGCGCCCCAACGACACGGCGGTCGAGCAGCGGCGCGAGACCGACGTCCCCTACTGCCTGCGTACGATGGCCGAGCGCGGGGTCGACACCTACCTCTTCGTCACCGAGCACGATCCCGGGGTCGACTACGTCGACGCCAACTACGGGCCGGCGATGCAGGCGCTGCTGAGCGTCCCCGGGTTCCGGCGGACCGACGTCAAGGGGACCGACCACACCTTCACGGCGCGCTGGGCGCAGGAGCAGGTTGGCGCCATGCTGACCGACCACCTCACGCAGCGGTTCCTGTCGGCCCGGGCCGCCTGATGGCCTTCCGGGCGCAGGCCGCGCTGGCCAAGGGGGGCGCGCTCGAGCCCTTCAGCTACGAGCCGCAGCCGCTGGGGCCCAACGACGTCGAGATCGCGGTCTCGCACTGCGGCCTCTGCCACAGCGACATCCACCTGGTCGACGACGGCTGGGGGCGGGCCATCTACCCGCTGGTCCCCGGCCACGAGATCGTGGGGACGGTGGCCGCGCTCGGCTCCGCGGTCGGCCACCTCGCCGCCGGCCAGCGCGTGGGCGTCGGCTGGCAGCGCGGCGCCTGCCTCGAGTGCGACCTCTGCCTCGGCGGCGAGGAGAACCTCTGCGCCCAGCAGCAGGCCACCTGCATGGGCGGGCACCACGGCGGGGTGGCCGATCGGATCCGCCTCGACGGGCGGTTCGTGTTCCCCATCCCCGAGGCGCTCGCCAGCGCGGACGCGGCGCCGCTCCTCTGCGGCGGCGTGACCGTCTATTCGCCGATGCGGCGCTTCAACGTCGGCCCGACCAGCAGCGTGGCGGTGATCGGGATCGGCGGCCTCGGCCACATGGCGCTGCTCATGCTGCGCGCGCTCGGCTGCGAGGTGACGGCGTTCTCCACCTCGCCCTCCAAGAAAGACGAGGCGCTGTCGATGGGGGCGCACGACTTCGCCTGCTCGACCGACGCCGCCGACGTGCGCAAGCACTTCGGCCGCTTCAACCTCATCCTCTCGACGGTGCACGCGCGGCTCGACTGGACCACCTATCTGCGCACCCTGCGCGCCAACGGCGTCTTTTGCCTGCTGGGGCTGCCGCCGGGGGTGATCCAGGTGCCGCCGGCGCCGCTCGTCACCGGCCAGCGGTCGATCACCGGCAGCGACATCGGCGGGCGCAAGACGATTCGCGAGATGCTGGCGTTCGCCGCCCGCCACCAGATCAAGCCCCTGGTCCAGCGGCTGCCGATGGCGGAGGCCAACGTGGCGCTCCAGCGCCTGCGCGCCAACCAGGTCCGCTACCGCATCGTCCTCGAGAACTGAGGCGCGCGCCGCCGCCCGCTCAGGACGACGGCGGCTCGCGCGGCCGATCGGGCCGCCCGGAGAGCATGTAGGCGGCGAGCGGGAACCGCTCGGTCATCGACGGCTCCGCCTGCGCGGCCGCCACCGGGACCGTGGCCTGCATCTTGAGGTGCGTGTACCGCTCCATGAGGCCGCACATCGACCAGTAGGGGGCCATCACCTCGCCGTCGAAGAAGGGGCTGCCGTAGATCTCGCCCATCATCATGCAGACGGTCATGACGGTGAAGCCGAGCGCCAGGGCGCGCGTCTCCGGATCGTCGGCGGGGAGGTTCTTGCGCACGAAGGCCGTCAGCTTCATGCAGGTGAAGAGCAGGAAGATCAGCGTGGCCAGCCCCTGCGGCCCCATCTCGGCCAGGGTGAGGACGTAGAAGTCGTGGGCGTCCATCTTCTTGTGCGACCCGTAGTTCCCCAGCTCCTTCTTGAACCGGTTGAGGCCCACGCCGATCTTGGCGTCCGCCGCCATGGCCAGCCCCTGCGCCCAGATCTCCCAGCGAGAGGCGGTCGACTCGTCCGTCTCCTCCTGCCCGTTCTTGTCGACCTGCTTGGTCTCCTCCACGCGCTGGAACACGCTGTCGGGCAGGTAGCTGACCGACGAGATCAAGACGATCGTCACCAGCGCCGTGAGGATGACGCTCTTGCGCAGGAACAGCAGCGCGAAGGCGAAGATCACGATGAAGTACGACTGCCGCGAGTAGGTGAACAGCGTCCCCCCCGCGAGCAGGATGATCCCGCCGATGGCCGCGATCCGCCACAGCTTCCGCTGGCGCAGGAACAGCGCCATCGCCACGAACATCGGCATGAACATGGCGTAGAACACGCCGGCCCGGTTGGAGTTGTGCCAGTCCTCGCCGAACGGCCCCGAGGCGCGCCGGAACGGATTGTACTTGCCGAACCCGTAGTCGAACCCCTCGTGCACCGCCTCCAGGCCCGCCACCGCGGCGATGACCAGGATCCAGATGATGAGCAGCCGCGTCGTCTTCTCGTCCTGCCGGCAGCGCAAGTGGATGAAGTAGAACAGCATGAAGAAGACGGCGTTCTTGAAGTAGGTGAGGTCGTCGAGGAAGTCGCCGCCCCCCCGCACCTGCGCCCAGAGGAACGAGAAGGCGAGCGCGCCGAAGAAGTACATCATCGGCTTCTTCAGCATCGCGGGCGCCGTGACCTCTTCGGTCTTGCCCCGCATGGCCAGCAGGGCCACCAGGAAGATGACGTTGGCGGCGGCCACGCCCGGGATCCCGGACTTCGCCCAGGGGAAGTGGATCTGGTTGACGACGAAGAGGAGCTGGACGAAGAGGACGATCTTCAGGAACACGCCGGTCTCCCGCCTCGAGCCGTGACCATGGGCGGCTCAAGTACACCAGATCGCGCCGGACCCCGCCCCTGAAATCTCTGTTTGAGCTGCCCGAGCGGCCCCGCCGCCGCTGCGGCGCGCGGTGGTGGGCGAGGCGCGAGTCGCGTAGGATGCCTGCTTTCCGGGAGTTCTGAATGGACGTTCAGCTTTTCGACAGCACCCTGCGGGACGGCACCCAGAGCGAGGGGCTCTCGCTCTCCGTCGAGGACAAGCTCAAGATCGCGCGACTGCTCGACGGCTTCGGCATCCACTACGTCGAGGGGGGCTACCCGGGATCGAACCCCAAGGACGTCGAGTTCTTCCAGCGCGCCAAGGCGGTCACCTTCCGGCACGCCAAGCTGACCGCCTTCGGGATGACCCGCAAGCCGGGCGGGCGCGCCGACAGCGATCCGATCCTGCGCGCCATGGTGGCCGCCGAGACGCCCGCCGTCGCCGTGGTCGGCAAGACCTGGACGCTGCACGTGACCAAGATCGTCGGCACCACGCTGGAGGAGAACCTGGCCATGGTCTCCGACAGCGTCGCCTTCCTCAAGCAGCAGGGGCGCGAGGTGGTGTTCGACTGCGAGCACTTCTTCGACGGCTTCCGCGCCGACCGCGACTACGCGCTGGCGGTGGTGAAGGCCGCCTCGGCCGCGGGCGCCGACTGGATCGCCATGTGCGACACCAACGGCGGCAGCCTCCCCGGGACCATCGCCGAGGTGGTGCGCGCGGTGAAGCAGGCGGTCCCCACGCCGCTCGGCATCCACACCCACAACGACAGCGACGTGGCGGTGGCCAACGCCTTCGCCGGGATCGAGGCCGGCTGCACCCAGGTGCAGGGGACCATGAACGGCTGGGGTGAGCGGTGCGGGAACGCCAACCTCATCTCGGTCATCGCCGGACTGCAGCTCAAGATGGGACGCCGCTGCGTCCCCGACGAGAACCTGGCCCGGCTCTCCGAGCTGTCACGCGCGGTCAGCGAGATCGCCAACATCCGGCCGCGCGCGCACGCCCCCTACGTGGGGCACTCGGCGTTCGCCCACAAGGGGGGGATGCACGTGGCGGCCGTCGAGAAGATCCCGGCCAGCTACGAGCACATCGTCCCCGAGCGGGTCGGCAACCGGCGCCACATCGTGGTCTCGGAATTGTCCGGACGCGGCAACGTCCGCATGCGGGCGGGCGAGCTGGGGATCGACGTCCAGGGGAACGAGAAGCGCGTCCTCGAGCACGTCAAGGAGCTGGAGAGCCAGGGGTACCAGTTCGAGGCCGCGGAGGGGTCGTTCGAGCTGCTCGGCCGGCGCAGCAAGCCGGGGTACGTCGCCCCCTTCGACGTGCTCGACCTGGTGGTCATCTCCGAGCGCCGGCGCGGCAACTCGATGTTCGCCGAGGCGACCGTAAAGCTGAAGATCGGCGCGGAGATAGTCCATGAGGTGGCCGAGGGGGCCGGGCCCGTCCACGCCCTCGACGGCGCGTTTCACAAGGCGCTCAACCCCCACTTTCCGTTGCTGCGGGACGTCCGACTGGCCGACTACAAGGTCCGGATCCTGGACCCCGACGCGGCGACCGGGGCCAAGACGCGCGTCCTCATCGAGGCGGCTCGGGGCGAGGACCGATGGAGCACCATCGGCGTGTCGCAGAACATCATCGAGGCCAGCGCCACCGCTCTGGCCGACGCCCTGGAGCTCCCCCTGGCCCGGCTGTCAGCCGCCGCCCGAATCCCGGAGAGCGCCGCCGGCTGACGCGGGTGGGAAGAAAACAGCGCCCCACACGTTGTACAAATTGGTTATCATTTCATCTGCCAACCTTGGGAGAGGGACATGGACACCAAACGAGATCAGGCCATCGAGACCACCAAAGACACCGTGATTCCGTCTGACGGCGCGCCGGCCCCGGCTGCCGAGCAGGACGGAGAGTTCAAGATCGAGATCCGAAAGCTGGAAGTTCCGGTCCGCCCGCGCGGCGTCCTCGCGGAGTAATC
>DASZVW010000019.1:0-1869 GCA_035546895.1 Polyangia bacterium | reverse complement strand
GCGCTCGCGCCGTTGCTGGCCGCCGGCTGCGCGCCGGAGGTCTTCTCGATGTCCGTCGGCAACCCGGCGCGCGGCGGCACCTTCGCCGGCGCCATGCAGTCGTACGAGGTGCCCCCCTACCGGAACGACCACCGCTACGAGGTGACGCTGTCGGGCTGGACGCCCTCGTCGCTCGCCTTCCGCGTCCACCTGGTGAACGCCGACCGCTGCGGCCTGCCGTCGAGCTATTCGTTCGACCTCGTGGACGATCACGGCCGCCGGTACCCGTTCCAGGCGGCGGGGGCCGTCCATGAGGCGACGGCCACCGGGCACATGGGGGCCACGCTGCACGACGACTCGATCGACGGCGCCTTCCCGATCGCGGTGGGGGCCGACACCCGCTACGTGGTGCTGCAGATCCGCCCGGTGGCCGACCGCGGCTGCACCGCCGTCGACTTCCGCTGGGACTTCCAGGCCTGACCGCGCGGCCTCGGCGCGCTTCACACTTCTTCACAGAGGCGCCTGAACGTTCTTAACGGGCGGTGCGTACCGTCGTCTCCGCGAGGCAAGGAGCCCCGCACCAACAAAGGAGACGACGATGATTGGATGCTTGATTTTCGGGGGATTGGCGGCCATGGGGATCGCGCGGGCCATGCACTACCGGCGGTTCTGCGGCGGCGGCTGGGGCGGCGGCGGGTGGCACGGCCACCGGCACTGGCACGGTTGGCACGGCGGACCCTCTCCGCGCGACGAGTGGGGGGCCTACGACCGCGAGGACGGCGGCGACTTCCGCTCGCCGTTCGCCGACGCCGACTTCCGCAGCCTGGGGGGCTTCCCGCCGGGACGCGGGTTCGGCGGCAAGCGGTTCTTCGTCCGCCGCATCCTCGAGCACGTGCGCGCCACGCCGGCGCAGGAGCGGGTCATCGGCGCCGCGGTCGAGGAGTTCCGCGACGAGCTGAAGAAGAACGCCGGCGGCGAGGGGCGCCGCACCCGCAAGGAGATCGTGGACGCCCTCCGCCGGAGCACCTTCGACGGCGTGCTGCTCGGCGAGCAGTTCGCGCGCCACGACACCATCCTGGAGAACGGCCGCAAGGCCTTCGTGGGCCTGGTGGCCAAGATCCACGACGCGCTCGAGCCCGAGCAGCGCGAGCGGCTGGCCGACCTCCTCGAGCGCGGCCCGCGCTGGGGGTGGATGCGCGGGGCGTTCTAACCTCCGCCAACTGGTAAGATCGCCCCGTGGCGTTGCGGGTTCTTTGCATCGACGACGACGTCCGCCTCTACGAGCTGCTGGCGGCCTACCTCGAGCCGAACGGCGTGGCGCTGGTGCACGCCGCCGACGGCCAGAAGGGGCTGGCGGCGCTCGCGGCGGACGTCTTCGACGCCGTCTTGCTCGACGTGATGATGCCGGGGATGGACGGGCTCTCCGTCTGCCGGCGCATCCGCGAGCAGAGCCGGGTGCCGATCATCATGCTCACCGCGCGCGGCGACGAGGCCGACCGGGTGGTGGGGCTGGAGCTCGGCGCCGACGACTACGTGCCGAAGCCGTTCTCGCCGCGCGAGCTGCTGGCCCGGTTGCGGGCGGTCCTGCGGCGGGCGCAGCCGGCCCAGAGCGGCGCCGAGATCGTGGTCGGCCGGGTGGCGATCGACGTGGGGGCGCGCCGGGTGCGGGTGGGGAACACCGAGCTCGCCGACCTGACCGGCCTGGAGTTCGACATCCTGGTCGCGCTGGCGCGGCGGCCGGGGCGGGTGGTCCCGCGCGAGACGCTGCTCGTCGAGGCGGGGCGCCAGGACGTCACGGTCAGCGACCGGACCGTCGACGTCCACGTCTCGCACCTACGGCGCAAGCTGGGCGACGATCCCAGGACGCCGCGCCTCATCAAGACCGTGCGC
>DASZVW010000018.1:0-8546 GCA_035546895.1 Polyangia bacterium | reverse complement strand
AGACGAAGAAGGGGCCGTAGTGGACGGAGGCGACGAAGAGCTGGGTGTAGAACTGCAGCGACAGCTCGGGGGTGAAGGTGTAGGCGGCGCGCAGGGTGGCACCGGCGCTGGTGGCGGTCTGGGTGCCGAAGCGGTAGTCGGGGACGTCGCCGAGCAACGACAGCGAGGCGTCGGTGCTGACGTAGCGGGGGGCGCCGCTGTCGTAGCCGACGGTCGGCAGGAGATCGATCTCCATCTGCGGCAGCAGGCGCAGTGTCAGGTCGCCGCTGGCGGCCAGGTGGACGCCGCCGCCCTGGCGCTGGTCGAACCCGAAGGAGAACGACTCGGTCACCCGACGGCGCGGGTCGCTGGAGACACCGGCCACCACGCCCAGCGTCGCCGCGTGCTGCAGCGCCGAGCCGTCGCCCATCTCGCGGTCGTCGAAGTAGGCGCCGCGGGCGTGCCCCTCGAGGTAGACCGACCAGAAGTGCTTCAGCGTCCAGGTGGTGTTGAGCTGCAGCTCGCGCCAGAGGTCGATGCCGTCGAGGGTCTGGCGCAGGTTCAGCTCGAGGATGGTGCGGGTCTCCAGCGTGCGCCACCAGGGGTGCAGCGTCCGGTAGGTGGCGGCGAAGTAGCCCTGGTAGTCGTTCTTGCGCTCGAGGTAGCCGAGGTCGTTGAACTCCAGCTCGCGGCTGGTGAGGTGCTGCCAGGCGCTCCAGAGCCAGGTCCCCCCCTCCTTGCCGGCGTAGAGCGACAGGCTGCCGCCGGTCTGGCCGGGGACGATGGGGATGCCGTCGGGCTCGCTGCGCGCCGGGCCGCCCTCGAGCACGCTGCCGATCGCCTGCCAGGCGGAGGCGTAGTCGCCCGACGCCGAACGCCAGCGGCCGTCGAGGCTGAGGACGTAGGCGTCGTTGGTGCAGCGGCCGTCGGGGCCGGGCGCGGTCTGGGTGGCCGGGCAGCGGCCGTTCACCGGCAGCGCCGGCTCGAAGCGGTTGGTCGCGGTGGCCAGCAGGCCGACGTCGGCGTTGGCGGCCACCAGGCGCTTGAGGCGCACGACGTTGAAGGCGGTCAGCGGATCGACCAGCCGCTTGACCTGGCCGCCGTCGGCGGTCTGCACCTCGACGTCGTTCTCGCCGGTGATGGCCGACATGACGCCGACGGTGGTGCGCCCGCCGATGGTCCCCGACAGCTTGGCCGCGCCGTAGATCGCCGAGGGATCGGGCTCCGCCACCAGCGCCTCGCCCGAGCTCAGCGTCGGCAGCGGCGGCTGGCGGCCGATGCGCCGGGTGTAGAGCACCGGGCGGATGGTGGCGAAGACGTCGATCCCCTCCAGGAAGAACGGCCGCTTCTCCGGGAAGAAGGTCTCGAACGTCGACAGGTTCAGGATGACGGTGTCGGCGTCGACCTGCCCGAAGTCGGGGTTCACCGTCAGGTCGAGCGTCAGCTCGTTGGTGAGGTGCGCCTTGGCGTCGATGCCGGCCGAGGCGTGGGCGAAGGTCCCCTGCTCGATGGCGTTGGCGTCGGCGCCGGCCGCCTTGTGCTCCAGCTTGCCGAGCACGAAGGGGCGCAGCTCCAGGCGGTTCGGCGGCGGCAGATCGGTCAGGTCGTCGAGCCGCCCGAACAGGCTGACGAAGGCCGCCTGGCGCCGCCGGAAGTAGGCCCAGTCGTCGGTCTCCTGGCGGGCGTCGATCGCGCGCCGCACCTGAAAGCCCCACGACTGGACCGGCTTCGCGGTGAAGCGGAGGCTCCCGAGCGGGATGCGGTACTCGACGCTGTAGCCGTGGCCGGTGTCGGCCACCTTGGCCTCCCAGATGGCGTCCCAGTCGGCGGAGTAGCCGGTGTCGTTGTAGTGGATGGCGTCCAGCAGCACGCCCGCGGCGTTGACCTGGAAGTGGTAGGCGCTGACGCCGTCGGCGCGGCTGTCGATGTCGATCCAGACGCCGTCCGACGGGAGGGTGCCGTCGCGCCGCTGCAGCCGGCGGACGATCGGCGAGTGGATCTGCGAGCAGTCGATGCCCACGTAGAGGTTCTTGTCGTCGTAGAGGACGCGCACCTCGGTGTGCTCGGTGGGGGGCGCCCCCTCGTCGGGGTAGTGCTGGGTGAACCGGTCCGCGGGGACGGCCAGCCGCCAGACGGCGTCGTCGAGCCGGCCGTCGATCTTGGGCGGCTTGGGCGTACGCACCGCGCGGATGTGCGGGCGGGGTCCCAGCCCCGGCAGGGCGGGCGCGGGCACGGCGGCGAGCAGCGCGAGGACGGCGGCGGTCAACACGGAGGCCGGCCATTGTATAACCGCGGCGATGGCGCTCGCAGAACGGCTGGCCGAGTTGGTGTCGTTCGACACCCAGAACCCGGATGGTGAGGAGCGGCCGCTGGTCCACCGGCTGGCGGGCGAGCTGGCGGCGCTGGGGGCGCGCACCGTCGACGAAGTGGCGGTGGGCGACCACGCCTACGTCTACGCCCGCTTCGGCGAGGCGCCGCCGCGCCTGCTGGTGAACGTGCACGTCGACACCGTGCCGGCCAACAGCGGCTACACCTCGCCGCCGCACCTGCTGGTCCAGCGCGGCGATCGCCTGCACGGGCTGGGCGCCGCCGACACCAAGGGGGCGATCGCCGCCGTGCTGGAGGCGCTCGCCGAGCACCGGCCGACCCGCCCGCTCGGGATCCTGTTCTCGGGCGACGAGGAGCACGGCGGGAGCTGCGTCGACGCTTTTCTCGCCAGCGCGGCGGCGGCCGGGCTCGAGCGGGCCATCGTCTGCGAGCCGACCGGCTGCCGGGTCGGCGTCCGCCACCGCGGCATCGGCGCGGCGACCGTCTCGCTGGCCGGGCCGGGCGGACACTCCTCGCTGGTCGACGGCCTCGTCAACCCGGTGGCGGTGCTGGCGCGGGCGGCGGTGGCGCTCGACGAGATGGGGGCCGCCCACCGCGGCAAGGGGCCGCCCGGCTTCCCGGGGATCAACCTCAACGTGGCGTCGCTCGACGGCGGGATCGCCTTCAACGTCATCCCCACCCGCGCCAAGCTGTCGTTCTCGCTGCGCCCGGCGCCGGGGACCGACATCGACGTGCTGTTCGCCGAGGCCGAGGCGCGCGTGCGGGCGGCCACCGCGCCGCACGCCGTCGAGTGGACGCTGGTCAAGGCCAGCCCGGCGTTCGCCACCCGCGACCTCGGCGCCTTCGCGCCGCTGTTCGGCGAGCGGATGCGCGAGCCGCTCGACCTCGGCTTCTGGACCGAGGCGGCGCGCTTCTCCGAGCGCGGGATCGACGCCGTGGTGTTCGGTCCCGGCGAGATCGCGCAGGCCCACGCCGCCGACGAGTTCGTCACCGTCGCCGATCTGGAGACGGCGCGCGACGTCTTCGCGGCGGTGCTGCACTGATGGAAACCGAGATCGTCCAGCGGTTCCTGGAGAGCGTCGGCGCCAAGGCCGACATCGACCTCTACCTCAAGCTCTTCCGGGCGCAGCGCAAGGAGAGCTTCGCTGTTCTCGCCCCCAACGCCCAGATCGTGAAGAGCGCGCTCGATCCGGTGCACTTCGATCTCCGCATCCTGGCCGGGCTGGGCCTGCTGCCGGTGGTGCTGCTCGGCCTGCTCGAGCCCAAGGACGCCGACGCCCAGGCGGCGCGCGTCTCCGACTGGCTGGTCGAGGACGCCGTCCCTTGCGAGGTCGTGCGCGCCGACGCCGAGATGAGCGCCGCCACCGTCGACGCCGTCCGCGCGGTCATCGCCCGCGGCGCCATCCCGCTGGTCTCCGTCGAGGCCGCCGCCGCGCAGACGGTCGACGGCCGCTTCCGGCTGCTCGGCGCGCTGGCCACCCGGTTGGAGACGCGCAAGGTGGTCTTCCTCAGCCGGCGGCAGGGGCTGGCGATCGGCGGCGGCCCGCCCCCCTCGGTGGTCAGCCTGGCGACCGATCTCGACCGGATGCTGGCGCCGGGCGCGCTCTCGCGCGGGCAGGCGATGCTGCTGCGGCAGATCAAGCGGCTGCTGGCCGAGACGCCGCTGTCGCTCACCGGGGTGACGGTCGTCAACCCGCTGCAGCTCCTGCGCGAGCTCTTCACCGTCAACGGCGCCGGCACGCTGGTCCGGCGCGGCTCGCGCATCGAGGTGCGGCAGGGGTGGGGGGCGGTCGATCCGGCGCGGCTGCGCGCGCTGTTCGAGTCGGCGTTCGGCCGCACCATCCGCGACGACTTCTTCGACCGCCCCATCGCGCGCAGCTTCGTCGAGGAGAGCTACCGCGGCGCCGCCATCGTCGCCGAGACGGCCGTGGCGCCCTACCTGACCAAGTTCGCCGTCGATCGCCAAGCCCAGGGCGAAGGGCTGGGGGGCGAGATCTGGTCACTGGTCACCCGCGACTACCCGGGGTTCTTCTGGCGCTCGCGCCCCGAGAACCCGATCACCGCCTGGTACGTCAAGCAGTGCGACGGCCTGGTCCGCCTCCCCAAGTGGCACGTCTTCTGGCGCGGCCTCCCCGTCGAGACCATCGATCCCGCCGTTCGCTACGCGCTCGCGGCGGAGAGCGATTTTGGTTAGCATGTCCCTCCAACCCGGAGGGGCATGTGGGCAGGAGTAGGCGCGCGTTGCGACTGAAGTGGCTGGTGAACGGTTCGTTGACGGCCGGCCTGGCCCTGGCGGCGCTCGGATGCGCCAGCTTCGGCTGCGGCTCCAGCCACCCCAACCAGATCGCGGGCACCGGCAGCGGCGGCAGCGGCCCCGCGACCGGCAGCGGCGGCAGCGGCCCCGGCAACGGCGGCAGCGGCACCGTCGGGCCGCCGACCAGCTGGGGCGGCGTGGGGTTCCCCTGGGCGGTGTACGACGGGACCATCCCCGACGTGCCGCCGTCGGCGACGGGGAAGACCTACTACGCCGATCCGGTCAACGGGAACGACAGCTACGACGGCAGCAGCTTCACCTTCGTCTCCGGGACCACCGGGCCCAAGAAGACGGCCGGCGCCGCCATGAAGAACGCCAAGGCGGGCGACACCGTGCTGCTGGGCGGCGGCCTCTACCGCGAGTATCCGACCATCTCGGCCTCCGGCAAGGCGGGGAGCCCCATCACCATCGGGTCGTACGGGCACGGCACCGGGGCGCCGGTCATCGACGGGGGGCTCCAGGCGGCGAGCTGGACCAAGTACACCGCGCAGGGGCAGACCACGGTCTGGCAGACCTCGACCGCCAGCCTCTCCAAGCTGAGCCAGTTCCCGGTGCTGGGGATCTACGTGAACGGCCCCAACGGCGAGTCGGCCCTCAAGGAGGTCATCCACGGGCAGGTCACCAAGTACGACTCCGACCCGCTGCCGGCCAACCAGACGCAGGCCAACATCACCGACAACAGCAACAACTGGTACTTCGACAAGAGCGGCAAGGTCCTCTACGCCGACTTCGGCGGCAGCCTGGGGACCGGCGACCCGAACCAGGCCGACGTCTCGATCCTCTACAACAGCCACGACTCGGGGAACGCCGAGCCGCTGCTCAACCTGGCCAGCGACTACCTCAGCTTCATCGGGATCACGGTGCGCGCCGCCTCCTGGTCGGGCGTCTACCTGCAGGGGAACCACGTCAGCTTCGACCAGTGCGACGTCAAGTTCAGCGGCGGCGGCGGCTTCTCCTGGGGCGGCGACAGCAACTCGGTGACCCGCAGCCGGATCTGGATGAACGTGCTCGACAACTGGCCGCGCTTCAACAACGGGAACACGGGCGGCGGCTGGCCGGGGGCGCTGGTGTTCCAGACGGCCACCAACGGCACCGCGCGCGGCAACGCCGTCTACCAGAACGGCGGCGAGGGGATCATCTTCTACGACACCGAGAAGGGCTACACCGGGACCGGCAACCTGGTCGCCAACAACGTCGTCTACGACAACTTCTCGGTGAACATCTACACCGACAACACGCAGGGCGTGACGGTCGAACAGAACTTCGTGTTCAACCACCCGCGTGACGCCTCGCAGACCTTCGCGGGCCTCCTCACCACCTCGCCCGGCTACAATGAGGACTTCGGGCGGCGCCTGTCGCCGGTGGGGATCGCGCTGGCCGACGAGCCGGGCTCGGCCTACGACGGGCAGGCGCACCTGGCCAACATCACGGTGATCAACAACATCGTGGTGGGCGCCGACCGCGCGCTCGAGGACTACGACGACGGGACCAGCGGCGTCGGGCACGGGCTCAAGAACGACCTCATCGCCAACAACACGCTGGTGGTCGGGCTGACGCCGCTGCCGGGCGGCTTCACTTCTTACGGCTGGTCGAACGGCAGCAACCCGGGCGCCGACATGAACAGCTTCGTGGAGAACAACGTCATCGTGGTGCAGAACTCGGGCGACTTCTTCGAGTCGACCAGCGCCAACGGGATCGGCGCCGGGATCACCAACGACTACACGCTCTACACGGGGCCGGGCACCTGGGCCAACGACGTGGCGTCGAACGCGCAGACCCAGACCTTCGCCCAGTGGCAGAGCGGCCACTCCGGGTGGGACAAGCACAGCACGCAGGGCGACGCCATGCTGACCGACATCACCGCCTTCAACCAGACGGCCGCCCAGGCGGCGGTCTACGACTGGACCAAGGCGGTGCCGCTGGCCGGCTCGGCGGTCCACCGGGCGGGGACCACCCAGACGGCGTTCACCACCGACTTCACCGGCGCCACGCGCCCCTCGGGCAACTACGACCTGGGCGCCATCGCCATGCCCTGAGCCGCGCGGCTAAAGCGCCTCGTCGCACTCGGCGCGCATGACGTCGTCGATGGTCTCGCGCCGCGCGACCAGGGTGGCCCGGCCGCCGTCCCAGAAGACCTGGGGGACGCGGCCGATCGAGACGTAGTTCGAGCTCATGGCCGCGCCGTAAGCGCCCGCGTCGTGCAGCACCAGCAGGTCGCCGATCTCCGGCTGGGGGAGCGGGCGCGGGTCGAGCAGCTCCTTGTCGTCGCGGGTGAAGACGTCGCCGCTCTCGCACAGCGGGCCGGCCACCACGAACGGCTCCGGGGTGCGGCCGGCGCCGCGCCCCACGATCGAGATGTGATGGTACGAGCCGTACATCGCCGGGCGGACCAGGTCGTTGAAGCCGGCGTCGACCATGATGAAGCGATGGCCGGGCCCCTTGGGGTTCGACTCGGTCCGCTTGAGGTCCTTCACGCGGCAGACCAGCAGCCCGGCGGCGGCGACCGGGTAGCGCCCGGGCTCGATCTCCACCCGCAGCGGGCGCCCGGCCGCCTTGGCCAGCGCCGCCGAGACCTCGACCAGCGTCTTCCGGAAGCCGTCGAGGTCGTAGCTGGGCGCGCCCGGCCGGTAGGGGTGCGGGATGCCGCCGCCCAGGTTGACCGCCTCGACCTCCGGGAACTCGCCCAGGCGCGGCCCCATCATGGCCACGAAGCGGCGCAGGTTCTCGTCGAACTCCTCGCTGCGCGGCCCGGTGCCGAGGTGGGTGTGGAGCGAGACGATCGGCAGCTTGGCGGCGGCGGCCTTGGCGCGCAGCGCGGCCAGCGCCTGGTGCCAGATGCCGTGCTTCGACGAGGGGCCGCCGGTGTCGCACGACTGCACGTGCCCGTGGCCGAAGCCGGGGTTCACGCGCACCGCGATCGGGCCGGCGTAGCCGGCGCCGTGCAGCTCGTCGATCATCCCCGGCGAGCCGACGTTGGGGAGGACGCCGTGCTCGAGCACCACGGTGAGCGCGTTGTCGCGCAGCACGTCGGCGGTCAGCATCACCGCCGGCGGCTGGGCCCCCATCGGGAAGCCCGCCCGCCGCGCGCGCAGGACCTCGTTGCCGCTCACGGCGTCGATCCAGAGCCCCGCCGCGCGCACCGCCTCCAGCACCTTCCAGCAGGAGTTGGCCTTCATCGCGTAGCGCGCCTGCAGCGTGCCGCCCGCGGTCAGCGCGGCCAGCGCCTCCAGCCGCCGCCGGAGCTCCGCCCCGTCGTAGAGGTAGAAAGGGGTGCCGACCTGGTCGGCCAGGCGGTCGAGCGGGTAGGCGCCAAGATCGAGCGACGGCATCGCCGCGAACTATCCCAGAAGGGGCCGTGCGGTCAACGAGAGAGGTTCGGCCGCCGCCGTCAGGCGCGCGAGGGGCCGACGTCGGGGAGGCGCGGGCGCCGCGAGGCGAGCGCCGCCGGCGACTGGCGCGGCAGCGTGACGGTGAAGGCCGCCCCGGCGCCGAGCGCGCTGGCCACGGCGATCGTCCCCCCCAGCGCCTTGCAGAGCTCGCTGGTGATCCAGAGCCCCAGGCCCAGGCCCGGGTGCTGGCGCTGGCCGCTGGCGCGCTCGAAGCGGCGGAAGATCCGGGCCTGGTCCTCGGCCGAGATGCCGATGCCGTGGTCGCGCACGATGAGGCGCGCCGTCGCGGCGTCGCCGCGCCCCTCGACCTCGATGCCGCCGCCGGCGCCGTACTTGACCGCGTTGGCGATCAGATTGGTGACGATCTGATCGAGGCGCGCCTCGTCCCACAGGCCGATCAGCGGCTCGGGGAGATCGATGGTCATCGCGCAGGCGGCGGCCGCGGCGTCGGGGGCGAACCGCTGCGCCACCTCGCGGGCCAGCGCCGCCAGGTCGACGCGGTCGAAGTTCAGCTCCAGCCGCCCGGCGGTGAGGCG
>DASZVW010000017.1:0-1767 GCA_035546895.1 Polyangia bacterium | reverse complement strand
CGCCATGCTCGCGCCGCCGCTCCCGGAGGTCCCGGCCTCCGTCGAGGCGCCGCCCGTTCCCGTCGCGCCGCCGGCCGCCCCCGAGCTGCTCGCGCCGCCGCCGCTCCCGGTCCCGCGCGGCGTGGAGACGGTTCCGGAGTTGGTGTCGGACATCGCGCCGCCGCCGCCCGAGTCGCAGCCCGCGGCCAGCGAGACCGCGAGCGGCGCCAGCGTGGCGAGCGAGAGGGAGAGGAGACGGCTGGGCTTGGAGGTGGAGCGTGACATGCCCGAAGCTACGGACCAGGACGGTGCCTCGGACGTGTGCGTACGAGGCGCACCTCGAGCGCCCCACGATCATCCGCGCGCTCAGCGCGGCTGCGCCGCCGCCAGCTCGGCCTCGGTGAGGCCGATCGCCGTCACCCACTCGGGCGTCGGCGGGATGAGCTTGCGGGCCGTCAGGTCGAACAGCGCGATCACGAACAGCGCCTCGCAGCAGAGGTTCCCCTCGGCATCGAGGATCTGCTGCACGAAGCGGCCGATCTTGCCGACGTACGACTCGGTCCAGCTCCGGATCTTGATCCGCTGGCGGTTCTTGAGCTCGCGCTGGAACTTCATGGTGATCTCGAGGATGGTGGGGCCGATCCGCCGCCGGATCACCTCGTCCAGGCCGTAGCCGTTGCGGGTGACGAGGTCCCAGCGCGCCTCCTCGAGGATCTCGAGGTACTTGGCGTTGTTGACGTGGCCGAAGGTGTCGAGGTGCTGCTCGCGGATGACGAGCTCGTATTCGTGTGCGGACCCGAGCATGAGTTCCTCCGCGGACGAGCTTAGCCTGCGCCCGCTCAGGGATGCGGCGAGAGCGCCAGGCCGCGGAACGCGGTGTTGACCGTGGCGGTCGCCACCACCGTCCCCACCGGCGCCACCGTTCCGCCGGCGTCGGCGAACACCACCAGCCGGTCGACGCCGGTCTCGGCGGTGCTGGCCATCAGCGTGACCGTCCCGTCGGCGGCGAAGCCCGCGACGCCGCGGAACCCGATGGGGGCCGCCAGGCTCAGCGTCGCCGCCTCGGTCCAGGTGAGGCCGTCGAAGGTCCACTTCTGCAGGCCGGCGGCGTCGTCGGCGACGTAGAGCGTGTCGTTCCCCGCCACGTCTGGATCGAGATCGAAGAGCACGAACCCGTACGGGCTGGCGCCCGAGGTCGGCATCCCCGGCAGCGAGGTGGCCGTCTGGCCGACGGTGACCGGGAGGCCCGTCCCGATGGTGAAGACGTTGGTGAAGGCGCCGCTCCCCGAGGAGCCGTAGAGCTGGCCGCCGAAGATCCCCAGCCAGCGGACGTTGGCCGGCGCCGTCAGCACCGCCGTCCCCGACTGCGTGGCGGCGCCGAAGAGGCCGTACCAGACGTCGGCCGCCCCCGCCAGCCAGACGCCGCTGCCGTCGGCGGAGACCGCGGCGCGCGCGTTGGTGCCGCTCTCCGCGGTGGAGAACGAGGTCGCGGTGTCGACGTTCCCGGCCGCGTCGAGGCGCGCCACCGCGCGGAACACCGTCGCCGTGGTCGTGGCGGCCACCGCCGCCGTCCCCGGCGCCGTCGCGTACCCGGCCGCGGTCAGGTAGCGCCCCGAGGCCGAGAGCGCCAGCCCCCCTTCGGAGGTGGCCGTCCCCGCCATCGTGAACGGCTGGTTCGAGCCGCTCGCCGCCGTGGGGAGCGCGATCGTGGAGACCAGCGTGCCGTCGGCCTTGCGCTCCTCGATGAACACCGGCGCCGCCGCGCCGCTGAGCGCGCTCGACCCGTCG
>DASZVW010000016.1:0-3830 GCA_035546895.1 Polyangia bacterium | reverse complement strand
GATGGGGGTGGTCGTCCTGCGCGCGCTGGCCGCGCGTTTCGGCGTCCCGGCCGCCACCATCGCCGCCGCGCTGTTCCCGCCGCGGCGCCCGTCGCCGTACGCGCTGTGAGCGCCTGACGCTCAGCCGGCCGCGACCAGCCGCAGGCCGTGGGCGTCGAGGTAGCGCTCGAGCGCCGCGGGGCGGGCCGGGGCGTCGGCGAACCCCACGTAGCCGTCGGGGCGGACCAGGTAGAGCGCGTCGCGCGCCAGGCCCACCCGCGCGGCGCTCCGGCTCCAGGCGAAGACCTGCAGCGGCACCCCGCGCGCGCGACAGGCGTCGGCCAGTGATGACCCGGCGGCGCCGTAGACGTGCGCCTGCCAGCCGAGCGCGCCGAGCGGCGCGAAGTTGTCGGGCCCCGGCGCGACCCAGGGGAGGCGATCGCCCGCCGCGATCCGGCCGGCGCGGCCGGCGCTGAGGGGGCTCGCGCGGTACTGGATCGCGGTCTGCGAGACGGTGCGGTAGAGAAAGCGCCGCACCGCCCGCGAGCGGAAGGCGGCGCCGATGACCGGCGGCGCGATCTGCATCCGCACCGCCGCCGCCAGCGGGCCGCGGCGGGTGGCCAGCTCGAATACCCGGTCGGTGGTGGCCACCAGGCGGCGCGCGAACCCGATCCGCTCCGGCTCGTAGCTGTCGAGGAGCGCCGGCGGCGCCCGCCCGCGCAGCGCGGCCGCCAGCTTCCAGGCCAGGTTGACGGCGTCGCCGATCCCGGTGTTCATCCCCTGGCCGCCGACGGGGCTGTGGATGTGGGCGGCGTCGCCGAGCAGGAACGCGCGCCCGCGCCGGAAGCGCGCCGCCACCCGGTGGTGCACGCGGTAGGTCGAGAACCAGTTGACCTGCCGGACGTCGACGCGGAGCTGCCGCAGGAGGTCCGGGCTGACGTCGTCCCAGCCGAGCCGGTCGGCGGCGCCCGCCTGCTCGGTCCGGATCGTCCCGATCAGGCGCAGGTGGCCGGGGCGCGTGAGCGGGAACAGCGCCACGAAGTCGCTCTCGGCGAAGGAGACGTGCAGCTCGCCGTCGACGAGCGGCCCGCCCGCCTCCACGTCGGCGACGTAGAAGAGGTGCTCGTACGTGCCGCCGGGGAAGCCGAGGCCGAGCTGCTCGCGCACCGTCGAGCGGGCGCCGTCGCAACCGGCGAGGAAGCGGCAGCGGCAGGCGGCCGGCGGCGAACCCGCGCCCGCGAGCTCGGCGGTCACGCCGTCCGCCGTTTCCTGGAAGCTGGCGAGCTTGGTTCGACGCTCGACTTGGACGCCCACCTCGGCCAGCCGATCGATGAGGAAGCGCTCGTGCTCGTCCTGCGGGAACACCACCGCGAACGGGGACGGGCTGTCGATCGCGCCCAGCTCGCCGAGCTCCAGGTGCGCCGCCTTCCGGCCGTGCGCCCAGAGGTTGACCCGCTCGACCTTCACCCCCGCCGCGATCACCGGCGCCGCGAAGCCGAGCTGCCGGTAGATCTCCAGCGTGCGGGCCTGGACGACCAGTGCGCGCGAGGTCTCGCCGGGGCCCTCGGCCTGATCGACGATCCGGACCCGGATCCCCATCCGCGCCAGCAGGTAAGCCAGGATCAGCCCGGTCGGGCCGGCCCCCACCACCAGAACCTCGGCGTCCATCCCGACAAGGTAACGCTCCGGGGATGGATCGGGCGCCGCGCGCGTGCCGATCGTCACGCCTAACGTCGGCGCGCGGATCTCCGTGAAATAAAACTCGGCGGGTTCACCGAACTGTCAGTCGCCGACCGAGGGAGACGTTGCTACCGTCTTCGCCCCGGAGGCAACGATGACCAATGACGTGCGTGGTGGAATTGGATTGGGTGTGGCAATGATGGCGGCGGCGGCGTTGAACGGCTGCGGCGTGGCGCCCGCCGGCGACCGCGACGAGGTGAGCACGGAGCGCGCGGCGCTGAGCGGGCCGACGGTGACGATCAGCGGCACCGTCGCCGACGCGCAGTTCCCGCAGGCGGGCGTGACGATCACCCTGAGCGGCAGCGCCCAGGGGCAGGTGATCACCGACTTCTCGGGGACCTACGCGTTCACCGTGGCCTCGGGCGGGTCGTACTCGATCACCGCGGCGGGGACGCCGAACTTCTTCCTGCCGCCGTTCTCCAGCTGCCTGACGTTCTCGCCCAGCATCGTGAACCTGAACGACCTGACGACCGACACGGTGGTCGACATCCTGGGCGCCGGGACCGACGTGGTCACCAACTGCGCGCCGGCGGAGATCATGGGCGCCACGGCGGGGCCGCTCACCATCTCGGGCGTGGTCAGCTCGGGCGGCGCGCCGGTGCCGGGCGCGCTGGTGGCGCTGAACGGCAGCGCGCAGGGGACCCGGGTCACCGACGAGACGGGCGCCTACAGCTTCGCGGTGGCCAGCGGCTCGTACTCGCTCAAGGTGACGGGCGCCTGCGGCTCGTTCGCTCCCGACGTGGTGAACCTCAACAACGTGCGGTCCAGCAAGACGCAGAACTTCACCGGCGCCGCTTGCCCGCCGGCGCCGCTGGCGCTCTGCCCGACGCTGGACGCCGACTTCGGCTTCTCCGAGCCGGCGACCTGCGACGCCGTCACCTCGGGCGACTGCACGTTCGACCGCGAGCTCGGCTGGGTGGGCGCCGTCACCAACGACTTCCTCAACATCAACGACGTCGACTGCCGGTTCGGCGTCTGGGACAACCCGCCCATCATCGACGACTTCACCTCCGTCACCGTCATCCAGTGGGAGACGGCGCTCAACACCTTCGCGCTGCAGCTCTTCGGCTGCGCGCTGCAGGGGAACCTGGTGGGGCCGCTCGGCTTCCCGATGATCCCGCCGGTGCTGGCCTCGCTGCACTTCACCACCGCGGACCTGGCGGCGCTGCAGGACGAGTACGTGCAGGGGATCCAGCAGGCGCTCTCCGACCAGGGGGCGCCCCCGCTCACCACGGCCCAGCTGGCGGCGATCAACACGCAGCTCGGCGCGGCCGCCGCCCGCGTCCCCGGCGTGACCCGCTCGAGCACGCTGACCTACAGCACCTGCCCGTAGCCGCTCAGCCGGCCGGCCGGCGCTCCCCGAGGCGCGCCCGCAGCGCCTCGGGGTCGTGCACCGGCAGCTCGCAGCGCCCCTGCACGCAGACGTAGGCGGTCGGGCGGCCACTGAGCGCGGTCTTGTCCGCCACCCAGGGGACCAGGCCGCCCAGCGCGGGGGCGTCGGCCTCGGAGACGGCGACCAGGGCCCCGTCGGGGACGAAGGTCCGCCGGAGGACGTCGAGGAGCGGCGCCGCGCTCTCGGGGCCGGCGCCGCGCGGCCAGACGACGGCGATCTCGCGCGGCTCGGCGGCGGCGTAGTCGACCGCCAGCAACGCCTCGGCGAGCGCCAGCGGGTTCTCGGCCAGCGTGGCCGCCAGGCTGGCGAAGGCGCGGTCGGCGATCGCCCGCCAGCGGTCGTCGGCGGTGAAGGTGGCGAGGCGCAGCGCCGAGAGCAGCGCCACCGAGGTCCCCGACGGCTCGGCGCCGTCGTAGGCCGGCTTCTCGCGCGCGATGAGCTGTTCGTGGTCGTCGGCGGTCATGAACCAGCCGCCGGCCGGATCGGCGAAGCGGCGCTGCATCTCGTCGGCCAGCGCCAGCGCCGCCTCCAGCCAGCGCCGCTGGAACGACGCCTCGAACAGATCGAGCAGGCCGGCGATCAGGAAGGCGTAGTCGTCGAGAAACGCCGTCACGCCCGGGCGGCCGTCCTTCCAGCTGCGGACCAGGCGACCCTGCGGGCGCATCTCGCCCAGGACGAACGCCGCCGCGCGCGCCGCCGCTTCCACGTAGCGCGGCTC
>DASZVW010000015.1:0-2999 GCA_035546895.1 Polyangia bacterium | reverse complement strand
CGAGACGGCGAGCGGCACCCGCCGGAGCGCGCCCGCCTCGCGGTCCCAGGCGGCCACCGCGCGCGCCAGCGCCGGCGCCAGCGCCGCGCAGGGGGTGCGGGCGGGATCGAGCGCGCCCGGGGCGGGGAGGTCGGCGCCGGGGACGGGCGCGGGCGGCCCGCCGTGGACGCGGACGGTGACCGGCGTGATGGCGCGGTGGTCGGCCGGCAGGTGGCCCGCCGCCCAGGCCGTCCAGCGGCCGAGCGCGAGCTGCGCGAGGTCGTCGCCCGACAAGGTCCAGCCCGGGCGGGCCAGGTAGGCGAGGACGTACGCGCGCAGGAAGCCGGCCTCGCGCACTGAAACCAGCAGATCGAGGTAGGCGTTGGCGAGCGGCTTGGCGGCGCGCGTCTGCTTCCAGGCGTCGGCCAGCAGGCCGCGCGCGGTCACCTCGGCGGCGAAGTCGTCGCCGCCGCCGGTCTTGCGGGCCTCGGCGGCCAGGGCCAGGCCGTACACCGACCAGGCGGCGATGACCTCGGGCGCGCCGACGTCGGCGGCGACCACCACCTGGCTGTCACCGGTCGCGCCGGCGGGTGGCGCGGTCGCCGGGCCGTGCGCGCACCCGGCGAGCGTCAGGAGGGCGGCCAGCGCGGGCGCGGTTCGGCTCGACACCCGCCCATCATAGACCGAGCCGCGGGCCCGGCCGTGGGCCCAATCACGAGGCTGCCGGCCGGCGGAGGCCCGGGGGATTCCCTGCGACCGCCATCCGGGCGTACAACTGACGGCCGGGGAGGCGAAGTGCTCGCCGCAAACGATCAACGACGACAGATGTCCGCGTCGATCGCCCCGGCGCCGCCGCCGTCGCCGCGCCCGCGGAGATGGACCTGGGCCTGGACGCTGGCGGTGGTGGCGGGCGCGATCGCGCTGGGGTTCGCGCTGACCGCCGGCGGGGTGGCGACCTGGGACTCGCTGGCGCACGAGGACCGGAGCCGCTGGCTGGTGCACGACTTCGGGCTGCCGACCACGCGGCCGGCGGACCACCTCCTCGACGAGACGCTGCGGTGGTACGGGCCGCTGTGGGCGCTCTTCCTCGGGATCCTGTCGGAGCTGCCGTTCCGCTTCGTCCACGACCCCGACTGGGTCCAGCACGCGTTCAACTTCGCCCTCTACCCGGTCGGGCTCTGGGCGGTCGTGGGGCTGCTGGGGCGCGGCGGGGTCCGGCGCTCGACCGCCGTCCTGGCGGCGGCGCTGCTGGTGGGGGCGATCCGGCTGGGCGGGCACGCGCTGGTCAACGTCAACGACTTCCCGATGGCGATGCTGTCGCTGCTGGTGATGCTCTACCTCTGGGTCAAGCTGCGCGAGGTGGACGCCGGGGCGCGCGCCGCCGGCGGGATCGCGCGCCCGACCCTGGTCTGGCTGGGCGTGGTGGCGATGGTCCCTTTTCTCGTGCGGCCGCCGGTGGCGCTGCAGCCGCTCACGCTGGGCGCGTTCCTGGCGCTCTACGCGCGGGTGGCGTTGGGCGGCGCGCGGCCCGCCCGGCGGCTCGAGCAGGTGGCGGTGCCGCTGCTGGCCGGGCTGGCCTTCGCGGTCGCCGCCTGGCCCGCGCTGTGGGCCCGCGGGCGCGTCCTGCCGCTCGAGCAAGGGGTGCGGGTGTTCGCGCACTTCCCCTGGCTGGGCGCGGTCCGCTTCTTCGGGCACGAGGCGATGTCGAACGCGCTGCCGCGGCTGTATCCGCTCGTCTGGCTGCCGGTGATGCTCACCCCGGCGACGTTCGTGCTGCTGCTGGTCGGCCTCGGCCGCGCCGCCGCGCGCCCGGCGCCCCTCGGCCCGGCGTTCCCGCTCGGCGGGGCGGCGGGGCGGGCGATCGATCTGTCGCTCGGGCGCTGGCTGGCGCTCCACGCGGCGCTGCTCTGGCTGGGCGTGGTGGTCCTCCACCCGACGGTGTACGACGAGGAGCGCCACCTGCTGTTCCTCTACCCGCCGCTCCTGGTGCTGGCGGCGCTGGGGCTCGACGACCTCGGCGAGGGGATCAAGTACGCGCTCGCCGCCCTGGTGGTGGCCGCCTCGCTCTTCTCCTACGCGCAGTGGGGGCGCTACGCCTATGTCTATGAGAGCCCGCTGGTGGGGGCGGGCGCGGGCCGGTTCAACGGCGACTACTGGGGCGCCTGCGTCCCGCTGGCGGTGGAGGCGCTGGCGGGGCGGGTCCCGCCCGGCGCCGACGTGGTGGTCCCCGGCCCCGTCGACGCGGCGGTCATCCAGTACGCGCGGCTGCGCGCGGGGCCGCGCGCGGCGTCGGGGTTCGGCCCCTACCGGATCCTCGCCCGGCCGGCGGGGGGCCCCGCGACCTTCATCTTCAACAACCGCACGGGCAGTGGGCTCGGGCGGGCGTTGCGCGACGTCGCCGCCGGGCGGGCGCGCGAGCTCTGGCGCACGGCGATGCCCTCGGGCGAGCCGGCCTGCGTGCTGGTCGCCTACGACGGGCTTGGCGCGCGCCCGCCGTCGCGGTAGACGAACGGGATGGAGCTCCCCGATCTCAACCAGGACGAGCGGACCGCGCTCGTCGGCCTGATGAAGTTGATCGTGATGTCCGACGGCGAGGTCTCGGAGGAGGAGCTGGAGCACGTGGAGACGCTGGTGGGCGCCTTCGGCGACGAGGGGTACCAGCGGACGCTCGACGCGTTCGAGAAGCGGTTCCACGACGAGCCGAGCTTCCGCAAGTTCCTGCAGGGGATCGGGCGCCAGGAGGCGCGGGACCTGATCTTCGGGACGGTGCTGGAGAGCGCGGGCGAGGGGGCGCTCGACCAGGCCGAGACCAGCCTCATCGACTGGCTGGCGCAGACCTGGCAAGTGAAGATCGAGATCGCCGACGAGCAGGAGTCTGCCTAGACCGCTTTCGAATTGACGCGATCGATCCGGCGTGATCTAACGTCGGAATGGCGGAGCTCTCGATCGATCTGAGGCGGCGATTGGTAGCAGCGTACCGGTCCAAGAAGAGCGGGACCTACGCGACGACGGCAGCGCTC
>DASZVW010000014.1:0-8863 GCA_035546895.1 Polyangia bacterium | reverse complement strand
CAGGAGTGGGTCACGTTGCTGGTGGCGGTCGAGAACTGGATGCTCGCCACCCTCGTCAGATCGCAGGCCAGCGCCAGCGCCAGGATGTCCATCTGCTGCTTGGCGTTGGTGGGGAAGTCGGTCGAGGAGACGATGGTGCCGGGCGGGGTGCACTTGGCCGCCGCGGCGGCCGCCGCCTGGAGCTGGGCGTTGAGGTTGTTCCAGCCGTCTTGCAGCGCCTGAAGCTGCACGCGATCCTGCGTGCAGAGCTTGGGCATGAGGCCGTTGAGCTCGCTGTTGAGCACGCCCGGCGAGGTGCCAGTGCCGAACAGCTGCTGCCGGATGAACGTCGTCTTGTCGGGGCCGTTCGAGCCCGTCGACATGGTGGGAAAGCAGGTGGCCGCGGCGGCCGTGGGGTTGTCGATCGGATCGACGAACACGCCCTGGGCGTTGTAGAG
Source organism: Polyangia bacterium (assembly GCA_035546895.1). Classification (GTDB taxonomy): domain Bacteria; phylum Myxococcota_A; class Polyangia; order Fen-1088; family Fen-1088; genus JADGRB01. The sequence goes on along the minus strand of DASZVW010000014.1, from coordinate 8,426 downwards.
CATCCGCGTCTTCACTTCCCGATCGTTGAAGTCCGCCGGGTCGCGGACCATGAGCTGGATCGATGGGAACGGCGTGCCGGCCTTGAGCTGGCCGGCGATCTGCTGATCGATGCTGATGCTGGTCGCCGCGTTGCCGGTCGAGATCTGTCCGGTCCAGAGCGAGGCCATCCCGGCCTCGTGCGAGCCCTGGGCCGCCTTGTTGTTGAGGCCGTCGAGTACTAGGACCTTGTTCTGAAGGTTGGTGGTCCACGAGACATTGCCGGCGGCGGTGGTGAGGCTGCCGCCGGAGGCGAACGGCGACAACGTGCCCCGGAACTTGAAATTGCTGGTCAGAGTGGCGGGCGAGCCGTACGCCGGCCGGGTGATCGACGCTCCGTTCATGTCGGTGGCGCCCCAGACCGGCCGCACGCAGCCGCAGGGGGTGAAGATCAGCACCAGGTAGGTGGGCGCCGATCCGCTGGCGGCGGCGTAGCTGGGGACGCCGCGCAGGAAGGGATAGGAAAGGGCGGAGGCGCCGACCAGCTGCAGGAAGCGGCGACGTTCGAGCTCTACTTTATGCTTCTTCATTGACATTGTTCTCCGGCGTTCACCGGCGTGCGGTACATGAACGAGTTGCTGCTGACCACGGCCACGATCAGCTTCTGGAGGTTGAAATTGCTCGAGCTGAAGGCCTGATAGATGGCCTGCGCGGAGCAGGCGTCGGCGTCGACCTCGGCCCGCAGGAGCGCGTAGCGCAGCTCCTCCAATGCGAAGCACTGGTTGACCTGCTGGCTCTGCGAGAGCTGCGTGACCATGTCGGTCATGTTGGTGAAGGTGGTGTTCAGATCGCCCGTGCCGTCGGAGAGGATCTTGCCGCTCGGGTCGACGTTGGTTCCGTTCTCCTGGGTGACGTAGAGGCCGGCGGCGTTGTAGTTGTCGAACCCGAACCCGATCCAGTCCATGTACTGGTGGCAGCCGCTGCACTCGGAGTTCGCCGAGACGTGCGTGAGATAGAGGCTGCGGGTGGTCTGGCCGGCGGGAATGGTGCTGGGGGGCGGCGGGATCGGCACGCCTCCGACCGAGGCCGGCGGATCGGGGACCTCCTCGCACAGGATCTGCTGGCGCATCATGCGCCCGCGCAGCGTCGGCGAGGGGAGCGAGGTGTGGGCGTGCGCGGCCAGCACCGCGCCCTGCGAGAGGATCCCCGTGCGCGGGTTGGCCGCGGTGTTGACGGTCGTCGGCGCGCTGAACGTCGCGCTGCTCGCGCTGGCGAGGCCGTAGAACTTCGCCAGGTCGCCGTTGATGTAGGACGAGTTCGAGGTCAGGAGCGACGTGTAGCTGCCGTTCCCCAGCACCGCTTGCGTGAAGGTGGTCAGGCTCTCGGTGTGCAGCTCCGACGCCACCATGGCGGTCCAGGTGGTGAACTGGGTGTCCTTGGTTACACCGTTCATGTTCTCGATGTCGAGCCACTGGTCGGCGAAGTCGGCCAGGGCGCTCTGCGCCCGGGAATCGGCCAGCATGCGCGTCGCCTGGGCGGCCACGTCGGAGGCGCTGGTGAGGTGGGCGCCGTTCACGCCGTTGGCGGCGTCGATCAAGGTCTGATCGGGGATCGAGCGCCAGAGGTAGAGCGCCAGACGGGTCGCCAGCTCCATCGGCGTCAGCGGAACGGCGGCCGCATTCCCCGTCGCCGGCTGGCCGAACTCGAGCACGAACAGGAACCGCGGCGAGGTGAGCACCGCCTCGATGACCGCCTGGATGCCGGTCGGGAAGTCGAACTGCGCGCTGACCGTCGCGTAGAGGTTGTTGAGCGCCGTCGTCTCGTCGGCGTCGAGCTGGCCGCGGAAGGCGCGGTTGGCCCAGCTGCTGATGAACGCCGACGCGCAGGCGGCGTTGTGCGTCCCGCATGAAGCCGACGGCAGGATGTTCGTCAGCGAGTTGTTGGTGTTCGCGACCGTCGCCGCGGCCAGCGCCTCCGCCGCCTGAAGGTACTGCTGGTTGATGAGCGTCCCGGAGACCGTCGCGTAGGCGTTGGTGTTGAAGTTGCCGGCCTTGCCGGTGTCGATCTTTTGCTCGGTCACGAACTGAGTGGCGGGTTGCGTGCCGTTCGGATCGACGCCCAGGTCGTGGACCATGTTGTCGTACTCGATGCGCGACAGGCGGCGCACCGGCGAGCTGCCGACGGTGACCGCCCCGCTGCAGGTGGGGGTCTCCTGGAAGAGGTTCAGCGCCGCCGGGGTCGGCTGCACCACGCCGCCGTCGGGCGTACCGCTGCTGCCGCCCCCCGAGCTGCCGCCGTTGCCGGTGGGGTTGCCGGAGCCGCCGTTGCCGGTGGGGTTGCTGGAGCCGCCGTTGCCGGTGGAGCTGCCGGAGCCGCCGTTGCCGCTCCCGAGGCTGCCGCCGCGGCCGGCGCAGGCAGGCAAGAGCGAGAGCGCCGAGAGAATCGCCAGTGTCGCGTGAGGCTGTTTCCGAAGCATCGCGTCCCTATTTTTTCTATTTGGACAGAAACCGCGGACGGATGCCGCGGTCGTCGGCGGATCCACGTCGCGCCCCAACCTGCTTCGGAAGACACCCCTAACCCCGCGCGGACGCCGGAGGCCCCCGGCCCACACACGCCATCCTACGGTTCGTGAACATAAGCTCCGCCGGAACGCCGGTGCAAGTGACCGATCGGCACGGACGGTCGATTCGTAGGAGGTGTCCGCATATGTGGGATATCTGCCTTCATGCGGGGCGATGTGCCGGGCGGGGACGGTTCTGCTAACGTGCCGCCCGGATGCACAGGGCCGGGCGCGCGTTCGGGACGATGGGGATCGGGGCGGTGGCGTGGGTGGCCGTGGCGTCGCCGTCCGCGCGCGCGGAGGTCACCGAACTGGCGGCCGCGAACGTCGTCGAGGGGGTCACGAACAACGCGCTGGCGGCGCCCGACGGTCCGGCCGTCGCCGCCGACGAGTTCACCTCGGTTCGCGCCGGCGTGGCCGCGCGATATCAGGGGCCGCGGCAGGACCAGACGCTCGCGTACACCTACGTGGCGACCTTCTTCGGCGACCACAGCGAGGGGGACACGCAGGAGCACCTCGGGACCTGGCAGCTGAACGCGGCGCCGACGGGGCGCACCACCATCGTGGCGCTGGCCAGCGGCGCCTACGGCAGGATGAACAGCGTCAACCCCATCGCGGCCGCGGCCGGGATCAGCTCGCAGACGATAACCTCCGGCCAGGTCGGCTTCTCGGCGGTGCCGACCGGCCCCGTGACCTACGCCAGCGCCAGCGCCAACGCGACGGCGAGCTTCCGGCCGACCGCGACGCGGCTCTGGCAGGAGACCAGCGCGTTCAGCGACTTCATCCCCATCGACGGGACGATCGCCCACTCGCTCGGCGCCAGCGAGGACTTCCGCCACGAGCGCCAGTCGGCGCGCGACACGCTGACCGCCGACCTGCTGTTCGGCTACCTCGACGCCTCGTCCTACACGATCCAGCCGGCCGGGAGCACGGTCCCCCCGCCGGCGGCGGTGGTGGTGCCGCGGCAGGAGACCGTGACGGCGGAGCTCCTCCTCGGATGGCGCCGCGACCTCACCCCGACGATCACCGGCAGCGTCGAGGCGGGGGTGCTGGCGATCGACTCGCTGGTCCTCGATCGCGACCTGATCGGGCCGGCGGCGCGGCTCACCGGCCGGTACCAGGCGGGGCCGGCGTCGCCGGGCTACGCCGAGCTGGTGATCGCCCACATGCCCGAGCTCAACGTCTACGTCGGACAGACCGTGCTGAGCGACAGCGCGACCCTCCGGGCGCTCCTGCCGCTCGACCGCCGCGAGCAGCTCCGGCTGGTGGCGCTGGGGACCGCCGAGCACGACTCGGTCCTCACCTCCGGCGGGCTCGACACGGCGGTCAACCTCCTGGGCGCCGACGTCGGGCTGGTGTACCAGTCGCTCCAGCACCCCTTCATGGCTTCGCTCGACTACCTCATTCAGGATCAGGCGGGGCAGGTGGCGGGCGGCGTGACCTTCTTGAGCCTGCACCGGCAAGCGGTCATGCTGACGGTGACGGCGACCTGGGGGACCTACACGCCCTGGCGCCAGACGGGGACCGCGACGGGAACGGCCACCGTCGATTGACAGCGTGGCCCGACACATATAGCTCTGGGGTACGAGGGATGATGACACTTCTCGATCGGATCAAGACACGCGAAGCGAAGGTGGTGGTCGTCGGCGCCGGCTACGTCGGGCTGCCGCTGGCCGTCGAGGTGGCGAAGGCCGGGTTCAAGACCACGGCCTACGACAAGTCGACGGAGAAGGTGCAGACGCTCGGGAAGGGCGTCTCCTACATCAAGGACGTCCCGACGGAGACGCTGGGGCCGCTGGTGAAGGCCGGCACGCTGGACGCCTCGGCCGACCCCGACGTGCTGGGGGCGGCGGACGTGATCATCATCTGCGTCCCCACGCCGCTCAACAAGACGAAGGACCCCGACAACTCCTTCATCATGGACGCGGCGGAGATGATCGCCGCGCGCATGAAGCGCCCGCAGCTCATCGTCCTCGAGAGCACCACCTTCCCCGGGTTCACGCGGGAGGCGCTGCTGCCGCGGTTCGTGCAGGCCGGGCGCAAGCCCGACGAGGACTTCTTCCTGGCCTTCTCGCCCGAGCGGGTCGATCCCGGCAACCCGAAGTTCTTCACCCACAACACCCCCAAGGTGCTGGGCGGCATCTCGCCCAAGAGCCTGGAGGTGGCGCGGGCGATGTACGCGCACTTCATCGAGACCATCGTCCCGGTGTCGTCGACCGACAGCGCCGAGATGGTGAAGCTGCTGGAGAACACCTTCCGCGCGGTCAACATCGGCCTCGTCAACGAGGTGGCGATCATGTGCGCGCGCCTCGGCCTCGACACCTGGGAGGTGATCCAGGCGGCGGCCTCGAAGCCGTTCGGGTTCATGCCCTTCTATCCGGGGCCGGGCCTGGGCGGGCACTGCATCCCCATCGATCCGCTGTACCTGTCGTGGAAGCTCAAGACGCTCAAGTACAACGCCCGCTTCATCACCCTGGCCGACGAGATCAACTCGGCGATGCCGGAGTTCGTCGAGGTGATGGTGGCCGACGCGCTCAACGCGCGGAAGAAGGCGGTGCGGGGGTCGAAGATCCTCGTCTGCGGCGTGGCCTACAAGCGCGACATCGACGACGTGCGCGAGTCGCCGGCGCTGGACATCATCGAGCTGCTCCAGCGGCGCGGGGCCGAGGTCGCCTACAGCGATCCCTACGCGCCCAGCATACGCATCGGCGACCACCAGCTCCGCCACACGCCGATCGAGGAGGCGGGGAAGTTCGACTGCGTGGTGATCACCACCGATCACCGCAGCGTCGATTACGCCGCGCTCGTCGAGCGTTCCCAGCTGGTGGTCGACACCCGCAACGCCACCCGCGCGCTGCGCGAGAAGCACGCCGACAAGATCGTGTCGCTGTAAGGCGGGACCCTGGGAGGGTCCCGCGGCCCCCCGCGACGAGGGCGTGCGGGCAGCGCCCGCCCGCCCTCACGCGATCTAACCCGGGACCCGATCGCCGGTCCGGGTCAGTACCAGTTGAAGCCGACCATCAGCGTGTAGTTCTGCGCGTTGCCGCCCTGGCTTCGGTCGTAGAAGCCGTTGCCGGCGCGGAACTGGAGATCGAGCGCGAAGTTGTACGACTGCAGGAGCTCGAGGCCGGCCGCGCCGAAGAGGGCGAAGCCGGTGGCGTCGCCGACGTCCGCCGTGTACCCGTAGCCGTCGTCCACGGTCGCGCGGATCACCGCCAGCCCGGCGCCCCCCTTGACCCAGAAGACGTCGGTGAGCCAGTACTGCAGCGCGCCGGTGAAGAAGGTGTTGATGGTCTCCCGGCCGTTGCCGTTGGCGTCGGTCCAGGGGTGGTCGGCGCCCCAGACCTCGAACATGAGGGCGGTGCGCGGGCCGATCATCCCGCCGAGGTGGCCCTCGAGCGCGCCGGCGCCGCCGCACTCGTCGCCGCAGTTGCTGGCCTCCACCGCCCCCACGCCGATCGAGAAGCCGAAGACGATGCCGGCCCGGTAGACGCCGTGGGGCGGCGGGGGCGGCGGCGGGTAGTAGGGGGGCGGGTACCCTTGCGCCTCGGCGACCGAGACGGAGCCCAGCACCGTCAACAGCACGACGCCGAGTCCGACGATCAGATTCTTGCGATGGCTCATGGGGTCTCCTTGTTCGACGAGGGTGAAGAGAGCCTCCATCCTCCATTAGTGTCGAAGAGGAACTTTCGCAAACTTTTCCGATGAAAAGAGGTGGCGCAAGTCACGAGGGGCGCGGCGTGCTAAACGCACGGATCGCATGCCCTGGCACCAGAGCGAGATTCGCCTCCAGCCGCGTCCGCGCGGATTCCACCTGATCACCAGCGAGATCCTGTCGGCGCTCCCCGAGCTGGCGCGGTTCAAGGTGGGGCTCCTGCACCTCTTCATCCGCCACACCTCGGCGTCGCTGGCGCTCAACGAGAACGCCGATCCGGACGTGCGCGCGGATCTCGCGCGCTGGTTCGATCGCGCCGTCCCCGAGGACGCCCCCTACTTCGAGCACACCGCCGAGGGACCGGACGACATGCCCGCGCACGTGAAGTCGACGGTGCTCGGCGCGTCGGTGACGGTGCCGATCCGCGACGGCCGGCTGGCGCTCGGCACCTGGCAGGGGATCTACCTCGGCGAGCACCGCGACGCCGGCGGGGCGCGCACGGTGGTGGCCACCCTGCAGGGCGAGTAGCGGCGCCCGCTCAGACGATCCGGTTGCGCCGCGCGCCGGCCAGGAAGGCCTGGAGGTTCGCGGCCACCTCGACGACGAGCCGGCGCCGCGCCTCCACCGTCCCCCAGCCGACGTGCGGCGTGACCACCACCCGTCCGGCCCAGGGGGCGCGCGGATCGGTGAGCGGGTGGTTGGGCGGCGGCGGCTCGACCGAGAGGACGTCGAGCGCCGCGCCGCCGAGCCGCCCGCCGGCGAGCGCGGCGACCAGCGCCGCCTCGTCGACCAGGCCGCCCCGCCCGGTGTTGATGAGGATCGCGCCCGGCTTGAGGGAGGCGAGGAACTCGGCGCCGACCAGGCCGCGGGTCGCCTCGGTGAGCGGGCAGTGCAGCGAGACGAAGTCGGCGCGCGGCAGCGCCTCGGCGAGCGGCGTGCGCGGCTCGCCCGGCCGCGCCGGCGCCCCGGCCCCGCCGCCCGCACCACCCGCATCCCGAACGCCTCGCCGATGCGCGCCACGGCGCCGCCGATGGCGCCGGCGCCGACCAGCACCAGCGTCTTGCCGGCGAGCTCGACGAGCGGCTGGCGGAAGAAGCAGAAGTCCGAGCAGGCGGCCCAGACGCCCACCTTGACCGCCGCGTTGTGCCCGGCCACGTCGTGCGAGAAGTGCAGGATGAGCGCGAACACCAGCTCGGCGACCGACTCGGTCGCGTAGCCGGGGACGTTGCTGACCGCGATCCCCGCCGCGCGCGCCGCCTCGAGGTCGACGATGTTGGTCCCCGTCGCCGTCACGCCGACGTAGCGGAGCGCGGGGAGCGCCGCCAGCTCGCCGGCGCCGAGCGGGGTCTTGTTGGTCAGCACCGCCAGCGCGTCCGCGCAGCGGGCCACGACCTCGCCGGGCTCGCTCTGCGGGTGGACGACCAGCTCACCGAGCGCCGCCAGCTCGCGCCAGGCGGTCTCCGGCTCTCCCTGATCGATGGCGAAGCTGTCGAGGATGACGACGCGCGGTAGCGTCGGATTCACGTCGGGACCCTCAAAGGGTCCCGGCCCCCCGCGATGGACTCGCGCGAGGCAAGCTCGCGCTCCTCCGACGCGCTCACTTCAACGCCTCGGCCTGGAAGTGGGCGCGCAGGCTGCTGATCACGTCTTCCAGATCGCCGTCGAGGATGCCGGGGAGGTTGTGGCGGGTGAGGCCGATCCGGTGGTCGGTCAGCCGGTCCTGCGGGAAGTTGTAGGTGCGGATCTTCTCCGAGCGGTCGCCGGAGCCGATCTGGCTGCGGCGCGCCTCGCGCTCGGCGGTCTGGCGCTTCTCCTCTTCGATCTCGAAGAGCTTGGCGCGCAGCAGCTTCATGGCCATCGCCTTGTTCTTGTGCTGCGACTTCTCCTGCTGGCAGTGGACGATGAGGCCGCTCGGCAGGTGGTGGATGCGCACCGCGGAGTCGGTGGTGTTGACCGACTGGCCGCCGGGGCCGCCCGAGCGCATCACCTCGATCTTGAGGTCCTTGGGGTCGATGTTGATCTCGACGTCCTCGATCTCCGGCATGACCGCCACCGTGGCGGTGGAGGTGTGGATGCGCCCCTGCGTCTCGGTGGCCGGCACGCGCTGCACGCGGTGCACGCCCGACTCGTACTTGAGCTGCGAGTAGGCCCCCTGGCCGTTGATGCCGGCCACCACCTCCTTGATGCCGCCCGCCGAGGCGCTCGACGAGGAGAGGATCTCCACGGTCCAGCGG
>DASZVW010000013.1:0-9975 GCA_035546895.1 Polyangia bacterium | reverse complement strand
GCGCCGCCGCTGCCCGCGCCACCGCGGGCACCCCCGCCCCCGGTTCCCCCATTTCCGGAGCCGCCGCTGCCAGAGACCACGGCGCCGCCGGCGCCCGCGCCACCAGGGCCCGCGCCGCCCGCTCCGGGACCACCCCCACCGGCGCCGCCGTGTCCTGTTCCCGCCGCGCCACCCGCGCCGCCCGCGCCGCCCGCCGCTCCGCCGGTACCGGCACCGGCCGCTCCGCCGCCGGTTCCCGACGCCCCGCCCCCGCCGGCGCCGCCCGAGCCTGTCCCGGTGCTCGCCTGCTGGAACAACAGCCAGTTGAGGTTGACCGCGCCGTCGAAGCCCACATAGAGCGTGTGGACGCCCGAGATCGGCGTCAGCGCGCAACTCGCGGTCGCCCAGCCGCTGGTGGCGGGTACCGCGCACTTGCCGAGCAGCGCGCCGCTCTGCGAATCGGCGTGGAGCTCGACGGTGGTGGCGCTCTGCGCGTTGACGCGCAGCTGGACCGAGCCGACGCCGGCGTCGCTGAAGTCGACGACGTCGTAGAAGACGTAGCCACCGCTGCTCGCCGTGATGGCCTGCCCCAGGTCGGTGTCGTTGCTGTCCACCTTGCTGGCGCCCGACTGGCCGTCGTAGTCCTCCCCCTCGATCGTCCCCAGGCCGTTGCGCCCGGTCACCGGCCGCTTCACGCCGAGCACCAGGAGCGTCCCCGACTGCCGGTTCATGGTGAAGGTGGTCGTGTAGCTGGTCTCGAGCGTGGTCGTGCTGACGGGCTGGAGCAGCGCCAGGTGCTGGGCCGCCTTCATCGCCTGCCACTGGGCCTCGGTCGGGTTGGTCGGCTTCCCCTGGCCGGTCCAGACGCTGTACGGGTTGCTGTGGGTGGCGTCGACGACGAACTGGGTGACGAAGACCTGCTTGCCCGCCAGCCCCGGCGGCAGGTTGTTCACCGTGACCGTCACGCTGTCCGTCCCGGTGGTGTTGAGTGTCTTGTCGTAGTCGTAGGCGACGATCTCGATCTCGTCTCCGGCGGCCGACATCGTGGCCAGCGCGTCGACGCCGTCGCCGGTGGTACCGCCGCTCGCCGCCAGGCGCGTCGGTCCGAGATAGTGGAGCATCTTGAAGGCGTTGAAGGCCGCCTTGCGGACGCCCTGATAGGTGATGAGCCCGAACACCTGCCCGAACGGCAGCGTGCCCCCGCCCTTGGTCTGGATGTACGACCCGGCGTCGCCGCTGTACTCGCCGAACACGTCCGAGAGGACCCAGTACGAGAACAGGCCGATCGGCGGCGTGCTGCCCGAGCTCTGGTCGGCCAGCAACTTCACCGCCTTGAGGATGAACCCCACGTTCCAGTTGTTGTCCATGCTGGTGAGGACGTCGCCGGTGCCGCCGCCCTGCCCCGAGTAGGAGGAGTTCCACTCGGTGTTGAACGACGCCACGGTGGCGGTGGTGAATCCCCCCGTGGTGATCTGGCTGATCCGGCTGTTGTTGTCGTTCACCATCCCGGCGGCGTCGGCGGAGGTGCCGCCCGCGGCGCCGCCCGGATAGTAGTGCGAGGAGGCGAAGGTCACGCGGGTGCCGGCCGTCTTGCAGTGCTGCAGGAAGGCACCGACGGGGCCGTACCCGGTGGTCGCGGGGCCGCCCACCAAGGCGTTCGGCAGCACGGCGGTGATGGCGCCGACCGCCGCGTCGTAGAGCGCGTAGTAGTCGGTCATCTTCGCGCTGGTCGCCTCGCTGGAATTGGTGCCGTTCCAGAACCCGGAGTAGTCGGGCTCGTTCCAGACCTCCCAGTACCACTGGCCCACGTCGGTCGCGCCGTACTTGTCGACGCAGTGCTGGACGACGGCCTGGATGAACGCCTTGTAGTTGCTCACGCTGCTGTAGGTGTCGCGGCTGTTCCCGTGCAGCGCCAGCGCGGTGGGCATGAAGTCGAGCTCCATCACCGGCCGCATCCCCGCCGCCACGATGGCGGCCAGGTACTTGTCGAAGTTCGTCCAGTCGTACGACCCGGGTCCCTTGTAGATCCCGACGTCGTCGTCGAGGACGCCGTGGCCCCGCACGCGCTGGAAGCCCGCCTCGCGGTTTCCGATCTTGTAGTGGGTCTCGAGATCGGACCGCAGGGTCAGGCTGGCCGTTCCCGTACCGACGCTGGCGGCCCAGAAGGGCGCCGGCGCCGGGCTCTGCTTGGAGGCGTCGACGGTGATGGTGCTCGCCGCGCGCGCGCCTTGGCCCGCCGCCAGGACGAGCCCCGCCGCGGCGATCAGCCGGGCCGCCGATCTCGTGGTTCGCCGGAACACCGATGGCCGATTGAACGACATGCCACCATTTGCCGCCCGGCGGCCGGAGCTGTGATCAATTCTGGCGTGAGCCGCTCGGCGCGGCCTTTCAGCCGGGATGGGCGCCCGTTCCAGCGCCGCCATCCGGGACCGTCCCCCGGCCCCCGGCGGCCCCGGGCCTGTCGAGCAACATCTCCCACAGGCGCGCCCCCGCCAGCGGCGCCGCGATCTGGGTGACGATCCAGACGTTGCCGTTCGCGCTCGGCGTCAGCGGGGGCCCCTGCGTCGAATCGAACGCCGCCGAGGTGTCGGGCACCGCGCGCTCCACCGCGGTGGCGAAGGAGACCGGCTTGTTGAGCGCGACCGCCAGGACACTGACCTGATCGGAGGCGGTGGTGACCGCGAAGAGGTTGGGCTGCTTGGCCGCCATCTCGGCCCCGAGCGCGTCGCCGGGGAGACTGCCGACCTCGGAGGTCGTCACGTCGCTGGTCTGGTCGTAGAAGGTGCTGACCTGGACGTATTGAAACTGCTGCGCCACGATCCAGTCGGCCCACGGATCGAGCTCCCCGTTCGGCGCGCCCATGGCGCCGTTCGGCGCCGCGAACGATCCGAGCGCCGCCACCACGACGACGCGCTCGACGACGGTGTGATCGATGAGGTAGGCGTCGGCGACGTCGGTCAGCTGCGTCCCCGCCAACACCACGACCGGGCGCTGTGGACGACCGAGCTGGCGCGAGAGGCTCACGATCAACTGCGCGCCGGCGGAGTCGTTCGGCGCCGTGTCGTCGACCACGCCGTCGCTCGGCCGCACGAGCGGCTTGCCAGCCGAGGAGGTCACGGCCGGGAGGTCCTCGAGCCCGCTCGACGCGGCGGCGGACAGCAAGCTCGCCCAGCCCGTCGTGTTGCCGTTCAAGTCGGGCCAGTAGCTGCTGGCGGTGACGATGAGGCCGGCCAACGGCGGTCCGCCGCTGGCCGCGAGCAGGACCGAGTACTCGCCCATCCAGTTGTCGCTCGACGAGTCGTTGTAGATGATGACCGGGTTCCGCTCGTCGACGGGGAGCAGCCCATGCGGCACGTCCTTCCCCGCGTCGAGGGTGCCCGAGCAGCTCGCGACCACCAACGCCACCAGAGCGAACCGCCCCGCGAGTCGCGTCGTCCGCCCCCCGACCCGCGTGAGGATCCGGCTCATGTCCGGTCCCGTGGCGCCTTCGACCCGGACGCGCCCGGCGCGGGCGAGCCGCGGCCCACGGGCCGGAGGTACGCGCTCGGCGTGGTGTGCAACTGGGCCCGGAAGACCCGATGAAACTGAGCGTAGCTGCCGAACCCTGCTTCGAGCGCCGCGTCCAGCAGGCTCCGGGGGCCCCGATCGACGATCGCCTCGAACCGCTCCAGCCGAAGCCGGTTCCGGTACTCGACCAGGGAGATCCCCATCAGCGTCTTGAACACCCGCGCCACGCGCGACAGGCTCATGTTCAACGCCGCCGCGATCTCCTTGCCGCCCAGCCCGGGGTCCTTGTTGAGCATGCCGACCGTGGAGGCCACCAGGCGCTGACTGGGCGACTGGCCGGGCGTGCGGCGCCCGAACCAGCCACGGACCGGGTCCAGCATGGCGCCGAGGATCGAACAGAAGGCGGCCGCCTGCGCCTGCTTTGCCCGATCGGGCGGGGCGCCGGTCAACGCCGCGTCGTTGAACAGCATCGCGATCGGTCCCTGGGCCGACGGGATCGGCGTCTTGGCGACCCAGCCACGCCCCGCGATCCGGGTCTCGCCGCCCTGGTGCTCGATGATCGGGGAGTCCTCGAACACGGCGAAGTGGCCCCGCCCCTCCTCGGTTCGCCGCAGGGCCTCGAGGTCGGTCCCGCGCAGGTCGTACACGATCTGATGCTCGTCGACGACCGCGCAGGCGAGGTCCATCCCCCAGGTCCCCAGCATCAGGCTTCGCGAGGGGTCGAGCATGAAGATGCCAGCCCGCTTGAGGCCGATCCGGTCGCGCAGGAGCTCGATCGCCCGCCTGAGGATCAGGTCGGTGTCGATGAACGGCCGGATCTCGTCGAGCGCACCGAGCAGCGGCGCCAGGTCCTCGCGCGGCGCCGGTGTTGCCCGCTCGGGCGCTTCCGGGTGCATCCCGGCCGGAGCTCTCTTGGTACCGGAACGCTTTGGTGCGGCAAGCACGTTCATCCGATCTCCAGGGCTACGGCGTGCTCGTCACCTTCAGCATGACGACGCCGTGGCTGGGGACGGCCGACGCGGTATAGGAGCCGGTGAACGACCCCAGATCGCTGTGCGCCCAGAGATCGCGCACCGTGGCGGCGCCGCCGGGGATGCCCAGCGCGCTCCACTGGACGGTGATCGACGCGCTCGCCGTGCCCCGGTTGAGCAGCGCCACCGCGCGCGTGTCGGTGCCCGAGAGGGTCTTGGACCAGACCTGCAGGTTCGTCCCCGGCGAGGCGACCAGCCGCCCCTGCGCCCCCAGCGGATCCTGATCGACCGCGATCACCTCGCTGTTGGTGAGCGTCGCTTGCGTGGTCGCGCTCATGCTCCGGAGATCGTTCCCGGCGATGAGCGGCGCGGCCAGGATCGCCCACATGCTGAAGTGGGTGCGCCCCTCCGTGTCGGAGAGGCCGCTGTTGCCGACCTCCAGCATGTCGGGGTCGTTCCAGTGCCCCGGTCCGGCGTACGAGGAGAGGTTCGCGTCCTGATCGACGAGGCCGATCATCGACGACCAGCTGGCGTTGATGTCGAAGCCGATGCGCCACATGTTGGCGATGGTCGGCAGGTTGATCGAGCAGCTGTTCGGCGGACACCCACTGCCGTCGCCGGGGTTGATGCTGTAGAAGATGGGGCGCCCCGTCGCGCGGAGGGCGTTGCCCATGACGGCGAAGCCGCTGAGCGGGCCGGTGCACTTGTCGTACTTCAGGTAGTCGACGCCCCAGGAGGCGAACGTCTGCGCGTCCGTCGTCTCGTGACCCTGGCTGCCGACGGCCACGGCGTGGCTGATGCCGCCGTAGAGGCCGACGCAGGTCGTGGTGTTCGGCGTCTCGTAGATCCCGAGCTTCAGGCCCTTGCCGTGGACGTAGGTGGCGAGCGCCGGGATCCCGGACGGGAACTTGCTGGTGTTCCACTGCAGCTTGCCGCTCGCGTCACGGCCGTCCATCCAGCAGTCGTCCAGGTTGACGTAGTCGTACCCGACCGCCTGCATGCCGCTGGAGACGAAGATGTCGGCGATCTGCTTGATGAGCGTCTCGTTCAGGTTGCACTGGAAGGTGTTCCACGAGTTCCACCCCATCGGGGGCGTGGCGCCCAGGACTCCGCTCCCGCCCGCGCCCGCAGCCCCCCCGCCGCCTCCACCGGCGCCCGCCGCAGAGCCGCCCATCCCGCCGGTGCCCGAGGTACCGCCCTTGCCGGCGGCGCCGGCGGCCCCGCCTTGACCCGCCTTTCCCCCGGCGCCGCCCGTCGCCACCAGGCCACCGGCGCCGGACATCCCGCCGGTCCCGACGCTGCCGCCGGTCCCGATCGCGCCGCCGGAGCTGGTGGCGCCGCCGCGCCCGCCGGCCGCGCCGCCGGTGGAGCCCCCTGCCCCGGCGCCGCCGCCGGTCCCCGTCACCGGGCTCCCGCCATGCCCGGCCGCGCCACCGGCTGATCCGCCGGCAGCCCCGACGCCGCCCGTCCCACCGGCGTCGGGCTCCGTCGTGGCCGGTGCCGAGCAGGCGGCGAGCGCCGCCAATACCGAGAAGGCGAGCCGGGCGTCGAGTCGCATGCGCGTTCTCATTCCTCGCTTTGTCCCGAAGACCAGGGTCTTGTCATCAATTTCGCTCACCGGTCGAGTCGGTTCATCCACGGCTTTTCCTGACAAGCGATCGAGCGCCTGGGCAAAACCCGTTTCGAGAAAACCACCATGAACACCAGACGGGGACTGTCGATGGTCTTTTTGTTCGCGCTCTCGGCCGCGGCTTGCGGTACCCATGGCCAGGGTGGGACGGGCGGCGGCGGCGGCGCGACCGGCGGCGGAGGCTCCGGCGGCCCGAGCTGCACCTCCACCCAGCGGATGTGTGGCGACCAGTGCATCGATGTGACCAGCGATCCGCAGAACTGCGGCGGCTGCGGCATCCCCTGCTTCTCGGGGCAGAGCTGCCAGAACGGCTCCTGCCAGTGCCAGTCCGGGATGCTCTGTAACGGCGCCTGCGTGACCTCCGACGCCGACCACTGCGGCGACTGCGCCACCGCCTGCGCGGCGAATCAGGTCTGCAGCAGCGGCACCTGCACCACGAGTTGCGCGGCGGGACAGACGCTGTGCGGCACCGCCTGCGTGGTGACCGACGGAAACGACGCCTTCAACTGCGGCGGCTGCGGCCAGACCTGCCTGTCGACGCAGTCCTGTCAGGGGGGGACCTGCGTCGACGACGTCGTGACCGGCACGGGCGGCACGACAGGAACCGGCGGCACGGGCGGGCCCGGGAGCGGGGGCGCGGGAGCGACGGGCGGCGCCATGGGCTCGGGCGGCGCGCCGGCGACGGGCGGCGCCACGGGGACGGGGGGCGCGACACCGAACCAGACGACCCTGGTCACCTCGGCGCAGGGCGCCTACTGGCAGACGAGCGGGCACCTCACCACCGTGACCAGCGGAACGGCCACCGTCACGGTCAACACCGGCTCCGCCGCGCAGACCTGGGAGGGCTTCGGCGGCGCCTTCAACGAGAAGGGGTGGAGCTACCTCTCGATGCTCAGCCAGGCCGACCAGAGCACGGCGATGCACCTGCTCTACGGCAGCGACGGCGCCCGCTTCAACCTCGGCCGCATACCGATGGGGGCCAGCGACTACGCCTTGAGCCGCTACACCGACGACGAAGTGAGCGGCGGCGCCACCGACTATTCGATGAGCAGCTTCTCCCTCGCCCGCGACGCGCAGAACCTCATCCCCTACGTCAAGGCGGCGCTGGCGGTGAACGGCAGCATCCGTCTGTGGGCGAGCCCCTGGACGCCGCCGACCTGGATGAAGACCGGGGCCTCGACGGACGGCTCTCCCTTCGACGGCGAGAACATGACCGACAACGCGCAGGTCCTCGGCGCCTACGCCCAGTACTTCGTCAAGTTCGTGCAGGGGTACGCGCAGCAAGGGATCTCCATCGAGTCGGTCGTCCCCCAGAACGAGCCGTTCTACGGCGAAAACTACCCCTCCTGCCTCTGGACGCCGGCGCTGTTCACCAAGTTCGTGGGGCAGTACCTGGGCCCGGCCATCAGCTCCGCCGGCCTGTCGACCAGGATCATGCTCGGCACCATGTCCAACAACGCCAGCAGCGCCGACCCGGCGATCGTCAGCGCCGTGATGGCCGACGCGACGGCCAAGAGCTACATCAAGGTGCTCGGCTACCAATGGGAGATGAAGGCCAACGTCGCCAGCGCCAATTCTTCCTATCACCTGCCGGTCTGGCAGACCGAGCACCAGTGCGGCAACTACCCCTGGCAGAGCGGCTACAAGACGACCGCGCCGAACGATCAGGCCTACGCGGTCGAGAGCTGGGGTCTCATCCGCGACTGGATCAAGGCCGGGGTCACCGCCTACAGCGCCTGGAACATGGTCCTGGACACCGTCGGGGACAGCATCGATTCAAAGATGCCCTGGGCGCAGAACGCGCTGCTCACCGTCGACACCGCCGCCAAGAAGCTGAACGTCACGCCGACCTACTACGTCTTCCGGCACTTCTCGCAGTTCGTGGCGCCCGGCGCGCAGGTGGTGGCGACGAGCGGCGGCGACGCCGTCGCGTTCGAGAACCGCGACGGCAGCGTCGTCACGGTCATGTACAACTCGGGCTCGGCCCAGACATACACCCTGTCGGTCGGCGGCCAGAAGCTGCAGTTCGCCATGCCGGCCAACGGATGGGCGACGGTCGACTACGTCCCCTGACGGTCAGCCCCGGGGTGTCTCGAGGGGACGTCCGAGCGGGCGCGCGGACCTGGCCTTCCGGACCCTCGGTCCAGCCCACCGCACGACCCGGCTCTTCGGCGCACGCCAGGAGCGACGACAGCGCCTCCTGCTTCCATGGAGTCGACCCCGACTGCCTGCGCGGGCGAGCCGCCCGCTCGGGGCCAGCCCGAGGGCGGCCAGCACCCGAGCGTGCGTCGTCTCCGTCGCGCGGAACGCGATGCCGGCGTCCAGCAGCGCGCGCTCGATGGCGCTCGAGCCTCCGCGCTGCTGTCGCCGGTCGCGCACTTCGATTCAGCGCCTGATGGGCTACGGCTTCCCGACGAAGGTGGTGACCGACTGCCCGGCGAGGGAGGCGGAGAAGCGCGCGCCCGAGAGCGAGATGGCCGACCCGGCCGCCAGCTTGGAGCTGGTGGTGGTGACGTACGGCGTGACGGAGGCCGGCCAGGCCGTGCCCGCGACGAAGAAGGAGACCTGCTGGGCACCGCCGCCGTTCACCACCACGATGGCCACCGTCCCGTCGGACTCGTTGGTGAACGCGACCACCAGCGGCACCGTCCCGGACGCCTTGGGGGCGCCGCTGACGTCGACGCGGTAGTACCCGGGGCGCACGAACTTGCTGAAGTTCCCCAGCGCGTAGACCTGCGGGGGCGGGTTGCTCCCGTTCGCGTTCGGCTCCAACGCCTCGGTCCACCAGTAATGCCAACCGTTCACGCCGCCGGTGGAGAACGCCGCGTAGATCATGGTCGCGATGGTGATGGGCCCCGTGTCCCCCGGCGTGCACTCCGTCTCCCAGACGTGGTGCGTGTTGTTCGCGGGCGGCGCCGGACGCGCGTAGGTCCCCGCGCTGGTGTTCCCGTAGTCGTGCGTGGCGATCGGCCCGACGTACATGTTGGCCATCGCGTCGGCGATGATGGCGGGTCCGTAGAGGTCGCCGCTCCAAATGTTGCCCCAGTTGTCGGGCTCGGCCGCGAGCACCTTCACCGGCGGGTTGAGCGCGGCGAGCGCCGGACCCAGCACGTCGATCCAGGCCACCATCTGCGAGGCGTTGAAGAGGCACGACTGGTAGTTGGCGGTGAAGTCCGGCTCGTTCTGCGCCGAGATGGCGTACAGGTCCACGCCGCCGTGGCTCTTGTAGAACGCCGGAAAGCCGGCGAGCACCTTGGCCCAGGCGCTGTAATCGCTGCTCTGCAGGTGTCCACCGTTGTTGACGTTGTTGTTGTCCTTCATGCTCGCCGGGGGCGACCACGGCGCCGCCCAGACCTTGCAGTCGCTGCCGTTGAACTTGACGCAAGCCTGGCCGTCCGCGTACCCCGCGGCGCCCATGATGTTGGGCGAGCCGCTGGTGCCGTCGATGCCGACGCGCAGGAGGTTGAGGCCGATCCCGTTGACCGGGTCCCACAGGAGCGTCTGCATGCCGGTCGAGGACGAGTTTTGCCACACGTCGGCTTCTCCGAAGCCGTCGACGACCTGATGGGTCTTCGTGGGATCGACGGTGATGTCGCCCGACTGCGGCGTCCCGGGCGTCTTCGTTCCCGTGTACACGCCGCCGGTCCCGCCGGCGCCGGTCCCGCCGGTGCCGGTCCCGCCGGCCGCGCCGCCGGTACCCGTGCCGCCGTGCCCACCCGTCGCGCCGCCGGTCCCGGTCGCACCACCGGTCCCCGTCGAGCCCCCGTGACCGCCGGTGGCGGTCGCGCCCCCGGTGCCGACGCTCCCGCCGGCGCCGATACCACCGGTGCCGGTGCTCCCGCCCGACGAGCTGTTGCCCCCGGTGCCGGTGCTCCCGCCCGACGAGCT
>DASZVW010000012.1:0-4447 GCA_035546895.1 Polyangia bacterium | reverse complement strand
CGGAGCGCGCTCACACGTCCCCGCAAGGCAACGCCCCGACCCCTCGCGTGGGACCTCCTTGCTCGCGCAGACGGCTAGGCTCCGCCCCGGGGGGCCTGCGCTCATGGGCCGGGGGACCTGCTTCGAGAGCAGGGAGGTCCGTGCGAGGGGACCGGGATTCACGCAGCGGGGGCGTTTGGTCGCGCTCCTCGCCGTCCGCGGCGAGGATGCCAGCGACCAAGACGAGCGGCCATGTGGCCGTCCGCGGCCACTTAGGCCCGCGTCCCCCGCGGAGTGAATCCCGGTCCCCGAGCAGGACCGACCGGGGGCGCCGGAGCCGGGGGACCGGCGGCCGGCGGGGGGCCGGGTTCAGAACTGGTAGGCGAGGCCGACGTTGATGTCGAGGTTGAAGGTGAAGTTCCAGAAGCCGAGGACGGCGTTGGCCTGGCCGACCAGCGAGAGGTCGTCGGTGAGATCGTAGAAGATGCCGCCGCCCGGGCCGACCAGGATGGGGCCCGCCGCGATGGTGTCGACGCAGGGCTGGTTCATCATCGGCCCGCACTGGGTCGGCGCGTGCGTCGGCTTGAGCGTCACCACGTGGCGGATGTAGCCCCCGCCGCCCGCCAGCGAGAAGAACGGGTGGAAGCTGGAGTCGTCGTCGCCGAACTTCCAGGTCGCCTTGGCGAACGCCGCGAAGGCGTAGTTCGCCGTCTTGAAGTCCTTCCCGTTGAAGTAGGGGTCGACCGTCCCGGTGACGAGCTGGTAACGGAGCTGCAGCGACAGCATCAGCGACGAGCTCCACCAGTAACCGAACTCGGGCGCGACCTGCAGCAGCTTGGCCGGCGCGATCCCGGCCGGCGTGATGTTCACGTCGTGGTTGGTGTCGCCCGGGCCGGTGGCCCACCCGAAGCCGCTGCCGGCCAGCAGGGCGACGAAGTACTGGTGGTCGGGCTCCTCGTCCTCTTCCTCTTCGCCGCCGCCGTTCCCCTCCTCGGGCGGCTTCTTGGAGGCGGCCCTGCCGGCGAGGTTGATGACCAGCGGCGCGTCGGCCGATCCCTTGTTGGCCACCGCGTTCCCGTCGGCGTCGTCGGCCTCGACGTAGTAGGCGACCGAGTCGCCCGCCGTCGCGCTGGTCGGGATCTCCGCGCCGTACTTCCCCTCGGAGACCTCCTTCATCTGGCGCCCCAGGAACTCGCTGGCGCCGGCCGGCCGGTAGGCGAGGATCATCTTGTCGAACTTCAGGTCGGGCTGCACGCCGACGGTGACCGAGATGGCGCTCCCCCGCTTCCCCTCGGTGATCGGGTCGTGGGTGAGCCCGGAGGACCCCTCCTCGGGCGCGGCCGCGGCCGGGGGCGGTGTCTCGGCCTCGGCGGAAGGCGGCGTCTCGGCCGGCGGCGCCTCGGCCGGCGGCGCGGGGGCCTCCTCGGTCGGCGGCGGGGCGGCCGGCGCGGCCGCGGCCCCCGACTTGGCCTCGTTGAAGGCGTCGGTCATCTCGGGCGTGACCAGCGACTTGGTCAGGTTGATGGTCGACTCGATCTCCAGCGCCTTCTTGAACTGCTTGATCCCGAGATCGCGCTGCTTGAACCCGCCGATGAGCACGATCCCCATGTGGATGTGGGTGCGCGCGGTGATGGGGTGCTGCTGCAACCCCGCGGAGTCGGCCAGGTCGAGCCCCTGCTTGAGGAGCTTGCGCGCGTCCTCGAACTTCTGCGCCTGGTACGCCGCGACGGCGTCCTTGTTCAGCTGGGTGATCTT
The DNA here is from genome assembly GCA_035546895.1 of Polyangia bacterium. GTDB lineage: Bacteria > Myxococcota_A > Polyangia > Fen-1088 > Fen-1088 > JADGRB01. The sequence goes on along the minus strand of DASZVW010000012.1, from coordinate 2,713 downwards.
GGCGACCGTGTCATCGGTCGAATCGGCCCAAGCCCGACCGGTGAGCGAGAGAGCGACGAGGAGCGCGAGCAGCCCGCGCAGCACGCCGGACGCGAACGAACCGGTGGTCATGCGATGCTTGCCTCTGGGGGAGAGAAAAAAGGGAAGCCTCAAGCTGAGTTGCCCTTGTAACACGAATTTCCACAATCCTTCCACCGCCCCGCCCCCCCCAGGGGGCGATCGCGCCCCGCCTGCCAGGCGATCGGCGTCACGTCGCTGACGGCCCGACGGCGCCGACCCGCCCGCGGGCACCTAGGGGAGATCCCGACCGTTTCCCTGCAGGGAATTCCCCAATGTGCTCGGGGTGACATGGGAGGTACCTCCTATTTATTCGAGCCTCCCCTTGCGCCCGGTGGGGGGGTGCTTAATTGCCATATTTGCTGCCCGAATGCTGTTTCCAGGAAACCGGAGGTGATCCCTATGCTGCTCGATCCCAATGACCTGCTCACCCCGAGCGACGCGGCGCGTGTGCTCGGACTGTCGGCGGACTCGGTCCGCGTCCTGTCGGACAACGGGCGCCTGCCCGGAATGCGGACGGTCGGAGGCCGGCGCCTCTTCCGGCGCGCCGACGTCGATCGGCTGGCCATCGAACGCGCCAGCCACGTGGCCCAGGCGCTCGGCGGGCGCCAGCAAGTCGCCGCCGCCGCGGCGCGCGCCGAGGAGTGACCGGCCGCCTGCTGGGTCGGTCCGCCCCCGAGGAAGAAGAACCACGGAAGGGGAATGGACGGGACGATGAACCCCGAAACCATGCAAGACGGGCTCTCGCGCCAGAGCACCGCGCGCAAGAGCCGTGAACGCGACCGCCGCCTGCTCGATTCGATGCCCCAGTGCATCTGGGCGGCGGACGCCGAAGGGCGGGTGAACTACTGGAACCCCGCCGGGCTGGAGTACTGCGGGCTCGACGCCGCGGCTCTGACCGACGGGTCCTTCTGGGAGGTGCTGCACGCGGACGACCGCGACGAGGCGCGCGTACACTGGGAGCGCGGCCTCCGCGGCGAGCCGACCTTCGAACGCCAGCTGCGGCTCCGCCGCGCCAGCGATGGGAAGTTCCGCTGGCACCTGGTCCGCGCCGTCGCCGAGCGAGACGACGACGGCGCGGTGATCGGCTGGATCGCCACCGCCACCGACATCGACGATCAGAAGCGGGCCGAGGACCAGCTCCGCGAGGCGGTCGCGCTGCGCGACGACTTCCTCTCGGTCGCCTCGCACGAGCTGCGGACGCCGCTCACCGCGCTCAAGCTGGAGGTCTCGAACCTGCTGCGGCTGGCGCGCCACGACGCCGGCTCCGACCGCGCGCGTCTCATCGCCAAAGCCGAGCGGATCGACGCCCAGGCGGCGCGCCTGCGCGGCCTCATCGACGACCTGCTCGACGTCTCGCGGCTGGCCTCCGGGCAGCTCGCGCTCCGCCTCGAGCCGCTCGACCGCGGCGCGGGGGCCGCCGAGGTCGGCGCCCGGTTCATCGACGAGGCGGCCCGCCTCGGCAGCACGCTGACCGTGGACGTGGAGCCGGGCGCGGTCGGCCGCTGGGACCGCGAGCGGCTCGAGCAGGTGGTGTCGAACCTGATCTCGAACGCGGTCAAGTACGGCGGCGGCCAGCCGATCGAGGTCGCGGTGCGCGCGGCGGCGGGAGGCGGCCGGCTCACCGTGCGCGACCGCGGCCTCGGCATCGCGCCGGAGGACCAGGGGCGGATCTTCGGCCGGTTCGAGCGCGCCGTCCCCAGCGGCAACTACGGCGGGATCGGGCTCGGGCTCTGGATCGTCAAGCAGCTCGTCGGCGTGTTCGGCGGCGCGGTCGGCGTCGAGAGCGAGCCCGGCGCCGGGTCGGTCTTCACCGTCGAGCTCCCCTACGAGGCGCCGGCTCAGCGCGCCGCGAGGGCCAGCGCCCACGAGGCGGCGACGACGGCCAGGGCGGCGGCGCCCAGCAGCACCTGCACCGCCGTGCGCGGGGCGCGGGCGTTGGCGAACGCGGCGCCCGCGCCGATCACGGCGCCGAACGCCAGCCCGAAGAGGTGGGCGTAGGTGTCGGCCCCCGGCCCCGCGCCGAGCATCGCGTAGAGGCCCAGCCCGGCGCCGAGCGGGACCCAGGCGTAGGCCCGGCGGCTCTCGCCGCGCAGCCGCCGCACCACCTGCAGCCCGGCGCAGAGCCCCAGCGCCGCGAACGTCGCCGTCGAGGCGCCGACGGAGACGAAGTCGGTCCGGTGCGCCGCCGCCGTCACCAGGTTGGCCCCGGCCGCCGCGGCCAGGACGACCAGCGCGCCCAGCCCGCCCCCCAGCCAGCGCCCGACCGCCGAGACGAAGATCAGCGCGGCGACCACGTTGCCGAGCAGGTGCATGAGGTCGGCGTGCAGCGTGAGCGCGGTCAGGAGCCGCCACCACGGGCCGGCCAGGATCCGCTCGGCCGAGGCGGCGCCCGCCTCGAACCAGCGCGAGCCGGGGCCGGCCGGGCCGGTGACCAGGAACATCGCCGCCAGCGCGATCGCCGCCAGGATCCCGAGCGCGCTCCGGCCGGCGTCGGGCGCCGCGGGGACCGGGCGCGGCGGCCCCTCGGCGTCGAACCCGCCCAGCGCGGCCTCGGCGGCCGGCGCGTCGGCGGCGGCGACCGTCAGCAGGCACCGCCCTTCGCGCGCGTCGATCCGGTAGCCCATCCCGGCCGCCGCCAGCACCAGCGCCCAGT
>DASZVW010000011.1:0-15426 GCA_035546895.1 Polyangia bacterium | reverse complement strand
GTTCACCCCCGCGGGCGCTGCCGCCCCTTCGGCCGGACGCGCCTTCTGCGCGGCCGCCATCGCGGCCGCGCCGGCCAGCGCCTCCGAGCCTCGAACGCGCTCGCGGAGCCTGGCCACCTCGTCGCGGAGATCCGCCAGCGCCGCGCCCTCCGCGCCCTCGCCGCGCCCCGGGCGCGCGCCCTGCCGCCGGCCCGCCATGAACGCCGCCGCCGAGCAGACGACGAGCACGGCGAGCGCCGGCAGCCAGAACCTGCCCCGGCGATCGGTCATACCGCTCCTATTGGGAGTAGTTGACGGTGTTGATGACGTCGGAGGGCCCCATCCCGCACTCGAGGTACAGGATCCCGCTGCCGGGGCTGCAGGTGTTCGGGAGCTGGACGGAGGTACCGAGGGGGAAGCTGGCGAAGGTGGCGCCCGACCCGCCTCCGCTCTGAGTCTGCGAGATCAGCCCGCACTCGAGAATTCCGCTGACGTTCGTCCCGTCGATGGCCACCGTGTGGCAGCCCTGATTGACGGCCAGACCAATGAACCATGAAACGTTGAAGCTGCAGGTGTTCTTGATGGTCCCGCCAATGTTCTGCATGCAGTTCGCGGTGGCCGGCGACGGATCGAACACGCTGCCCGACCCGCCGGGGACCGACAGCGCAAACGCCACGCGGCCCGCGACCAGAACGGCCGCCAGAGCGCCCATCGCCACCAACACTCTCTGTTTTCCGGACAACCTCATCTCGATCCTCCTCGCAACAGGGGCCGCAACGCTACGCCCGCCGAACCATCGTGGTCCATGGGTGTTTTTCCTACACGTCCACGTCCACGCCCACGCCGATTGTCGCCCGGCAACGATGTCGCTTGCGGTTCGTTTCGACGCTGGGCAACATTGCACCCGCTCCGTCATGAGCCGGAGGGGTCGTGGAGCTCAGCGAGCGGGAGAGGGAGGTGGCGATCCGGGCGGCCAAAGGCACGCCGCTCAAGCTCATCGCCGCCGAGCTCGCGATCTCCGTTCAGGCCGTCTCGACGTACCTGGCCCGGGTTCGGCGCAAGCTCGCCCTCTCCTCGCGCGCGGAGCTGGCCCGCTGCCTGCTCAGCGACCGGCCGCTGGCCGCGCCGGCCGCGCTCGCGATCGGCGGGCTGACCGAGACCGAGCGGGACGTCTGGAGCGCGCTCGCCAAGGGGATGAGCAACCGGTCGATCGCCGAGGCGCGCGGGCGATCGATCCGGACGATCGAGAAGCAGGTCGCGGCCGTCATCACCAAGCTGGGCTTGAGATCGCGCACGGAGCTGCTGGCGGTGACCCCGGCCGGCCTCGAGCTCCGCTGAGCGGCCCGCCGTCACCGAGTTGCCAGCGGGGCGGCAGCGGTGCGATCTTGCCGCCGTGCGCATCGGCATCGACGTGGGCGGCACCAAGATCGAAGGGATCCTCCTGGGCGACGGCGGGCGCGAGCTGGCCCGCGAGCGCGTGGCGACGCCGGCCGCCTACGCGCGGGTCCTGGCGGCCATCGGCGAGGTGGTCGGCCGCCTCGACCGGGCCGCGGGCGGCGGCGCCAGCGTGGGGGTGGGGACGCCCGGCTACCTGCAGCCGGGCCGCGGCCTCATCCGGAACGCCAACCTGCTCTGCCTCAACGACCAGCCGCTCGATCGCGACCTGGCCGCGGCGCTCGGGCGGCCGGTGCGGCTGGCCAACGACGCCAAATGCTTCGTCCTCTCCGAGGCGACCGACGGCGCCGCCGCGCCGCCGCCCGACCTCGACCGCGGGCGCCCCGACGTGGTCTTCGGCGCCACGCTGGGGACGGGGGTGGGCGGCGGGATGGTGGTCGATGGGCGGGTGCTGCTGGGCGAGAACGGCGCCGCGACCGAGTGGAGCCACACCACCCTGCCGTTCACCGGCCCCGACGAGCCGTCCCCCTACGCCTGCTTCTGCGGCCGCCCGGGCTGCATCGAGTCGTTCATCTCGGGGCGCGGGCTGGAGGCGACCTACCGGGCCCTGGGCGGCGGCGACGCGCCCGGCGGGACGCTCGCCGCGCGCGCCGAGCAGGGCGACGCCGCGGCGGCCCGGGCCTTCGCGCTCTACGAGGACCGCCTGGCGCGGGCGCTGGCCTCGGTCATCAACCTCGTCGACCCGCGGGCGATCGTGCTCGGGGGCGGCGTCTCCAACAACCGCCGCCTGTTCGCCAACGTGCCGCGCCTCTGGGAGCGGTACACGGTGGCGCGCGACCTCCGGACCCGCCTGCTGCCGGCGGCGCACGGCGACGCCAGCGGCGTCCGCGGCGCCGCCCTTCTGTGAGCCGCACCCACAGTCGTTCCGTATCCTCGATTGACTATTTGCGCACGGCCGCCCTGTTCGGTGATACTCGGCCACATGACTAAACTCACCTCGCGCCTGGCGCGCACCTGGTTGCTCGGCTTTTCGGTCGCCGCTCTCTCGGTGGCGGCCTCTTCCTGTGGCGGCGGCAGCTCGACGCTCACCATGGGCTCGTACTGCTCCCGGATCGGCGGACCGTTCTGCAACCGCGAGATCGCCTGTGGGAACCTCCCCTCCAGCCAGCTCTCCTACTGCACGACCGAGTTCCAGTCGGGCTGCTGCGGGAACGACGGGACCTGCAGCGAGGCCGCCCCCAGCCCGCAAGCGGCGATGGAGCTCGAGACCATCATCACCGAGTGCACGAACGCGCTGTCGACGGAGAACTGCGCCGATCTCGCCGCGGGCGACGTGCCGGTCGCCTGCGGCGGCACCAGCACCGACTACTACGTGGGGCCCGCGGGGGCGTCGGTCTCGATGCCCAAGCTGATGGGCGCGGCCACGGCCCGGCGGCTCTCCGCGCAGCCCTGACCCGCGCGCCGGCGATCTGAACGGCCCGCTCCGGGCGCCGGCGGCTGACAGCCCGCCGCGCCCGGAACGCTCCGGCGCTACTCCTCGAGCGGCGCCGGGACCGGCGCCGCTCCGGCCGCGGCGGCCATCGGCGGGGGCGGCAGCTCCTCGGCGCCGCCGTCCTCGACGTGGACCGAGAGGCGCTTGTAGGCGCCGAGCCCGGTGCCGGCCGGGATGAGCCGGCCCATGATGACGTTCTCCTTGAGGCCGCGCAGGTAGTCGACCTTGCCCTGGACGGCGGCTTCGGTGAGCACCTTGGTGGTCTCCTGGAACGACGAGGCCGAGATGAAGCTCTCGGTGGAGAGCGACGCCTTGGTGATGCCGAGCAGCAACGGCTCGCCCTGGGCGGGCTTCTGCCCCTTGGCCATCACCCGCTCGTTCTCCTCCTCGAACAGGTACTTCTCGACGTGCTCGTCGACGAGGAAGCCGGTGTCGCCCACGTCGATGACGCGGATACGGCGCAGCATCTGGCGGACGATCGTCTCGATGTGCTTGTCGTTGATCTTGACGCCCTGGAGCCGGTAGACCTCCTGGACCTCGTCGACCAGGTACTTGGCCAGCGCCTTCTCGCCGAGCACCTTGAGGATGTCGTGCGGGTTGGCGGCGCCGTCCATGAGCGGCTCGCCGGCCCGGATCTTGTCCCCCTCGCGGACGGCCAGGTGCTTCCCCTTGGAGATGAGGTACTCCTTGGCGTCGCCCCGGTCCGGCGTGATGAGGACCTTGCGCTTCCCCTTGGTGTCCTTGCCGAAGCTGACCACGCCGTCGATCTCGGCGATGACCGCGTGCTCCTTCGGCTTGCGCGACTCGAACAGCTCGGCGACGCGCGGCAGACCGCCGGTGATGTCCTTGGTCTTCGTCGTCTCGCGCGGGATACGCGCGATGACGTCGCCGGCCTGGATGTGATCGCCCTCGTTGACCGCGATGGTCGAGCCCACCGGCAAGAAGTACCGGGCGTCGTTCTCGCCGCTCGGGATCTTGAGGGTCTTGTTGTGCTCGTCCTTGAGCGAGATGCGCGGCCGCAGCTCGGCGTCCTTCGACTCCGTGATGCTCTTGCGCGACAGGCCCGTCACCTCGTCGAGCTGCTCGGTCATGGTGACGCCCTCGATGACGTCGCCGAACTTCACGATGCCGGTGACCTCGGTGAGGATCGGCACCGAGAAGGGATCCCACTCGGAGAGCATCTGCCCGGCCTTGACGCGCTCGCCGTCGCCGAAGTGCAGCCGCGCGCCGTAGGTCAGGCCGTAGCGCTCGCGCTCGCGGCCCGTCTCGTCCTGGATGACGATCTCGCCGTGGCGATTCATCACGATCCAGGTCTTGTCGCGCTTGACCACGTCGGTGTTGTCCAGCTTGACGACGCCGTCGTAGCGCGCCTCGAGCTGTGACTGCTCGGTGCGCACCTGACCGACGCCGCCGATGTGGAAGGTCCGCATCGTCAGCTGGGTGCCGGGCTCGCCGATCGACTGGGCGGCGATGACGCCGACCGCCTCGCCGATGTTGACCATGTGCCCGCGGGCCAGGTCGCGGCCGTAGCAGAGCACGCAGATCCCGCGCCGGGTCTCGCAGGTGAGCACCGAGCGGATCTTGACGTGGTCGATCCCCGCGTCCTCGATGATCCGCACCTTGTCCTCGGTGATCTCCTCGCCGGAGGCCACCAGCACCTCGCCCGTGTAGGGGTCGAAGATGTCGTCGGTGGCGACGCGGCCGAGGATGCGATCCCCGAGCTTCTCGATGATCTCGCCGCCCTCGACCAGGGCGCCCAGCTCGATGCCGTCGATGGTGCCGCAGTCGTACTCGGCGATGATGCAGTCCTGCGCCACGTCGACGAGCCGGCGGGTGAGGTACCCGGAGTTCGCCGTCTTGAGCGCGGTGTCCGCCAGACCCTTGCGGGCGCCGTGGGTGGAGATGAAGTACTGGAGCACCGACAACCCCTCGCGGAAGTTGGTGGTGATCGGCGTCTCGATGATCTCGCCCGAGGGCTTGGCCATGAGGCCGCGCATCCCGGCCAGCTGCCGGATCTGCTGCGCCGAACCGCGCGCGCCCGAGTCGGCCATGATGTAGATCGGGTTGAACGACGGGCTGCGCCGCTTCTCCCCGGTCTCCTCGTTGACGAGCTCCTCGGAGCCGATCTCGCTCATCATTTCTTCTGCGATCTGCTCCGAGACCTGCGCCCAGATGTCGACCACCTTGTTGTAGCGCTCGCCGTCGGTGATGAGACCTTCGGTGTACTGCTCCTCGATCTCCTGCACGTCCTTCTGCGCGCTCTCGAGCAGCGGCGTCTTGCGCGCCGGGATCTGGAGATCGTCGACGCAGATGGAGACGCCGGCCTTCGTCGAGTGGGCGTAGCCGAGTGACCGCAGCTTGTCGGCGAGGAGGACGGTCTCCTTCTGGCCGCAGGCGCGGTAGCAGCTGTCGATGAGGTCGCCGAGCTGCTTCTTGCCCATCACGCGGTTGACGATCTTGAACGGCAGCTGCTTGGGGACGATCTCGTACAGCAGCACGCGGCCGGTGGTAGTGGCCACGATCTCGCCGTCGGCGCGGACGCGGATCGACGCCTGCAGGTCGAGCTCGCCGTGGTCGTACGCCAGGCGCACCTCCTCCGGCGAGGCGTACACGCCCTGCATCTTGTTGGCCGGGATCTTCTCGGCCTTGGCCTCTTTGTCCGCGCCCTTCTTGCTGTCCTCGGGCTTGCCGTGCGGGTACTCCCCCTTGGCGAAGGTCCGCTCGCGGGTCATGTAGTAGAGCCCGAGCACGATGTCCTGCGAGGGGAGGATGATCGGGCGGCCGTTGGCGGGCGAGAGGATGTTGTTCGTGCTCATCATGAGCACGCGCGCCTCCATCTGCGCCTCCAGCGACAGCGGCACGTGGACCGCCATCTGATCGCCGTCGAAGTCGGCGTTGAACGCCGCGCAGACCAGCGGGTGGAGCTGGATCGCCTTCCCCTCGATCAGCAGCGGCTCGAAGGCCTGGATGCCGAGGCGGTGCAGCGTCGGAGCGCGGTTCAGGAGAATCGGGTGCTCCTTGATGACCTCCTCGAGGATGTCCCAGACCTCGGGGCGCTCCTTCTCGACCAGCTTCTTGGCGCTCTTGATGGTGGTCACGAGGCCGCGCTCTTCCAGCTTGTTGTAGATGAACGGCTTGAAGAGCTCGAGCGCCATCTTCTTCGGCAGGCCGCACTGGTGCAGCTTCAGCTCGGGCCCCACGACGATGACCGAGCGGCCCGAGTAGTCGACGCGCTTGCCGAGCAGGTTTTGCCGAAAACGTCCCTGCTTCCCCTTGAGCATGTCGGAGAGCGACTTCAGCGGCCGCTTGTTGGGACCGGTGATGGTCTTGCCGCGGCGCCCGTTGTCGAACAGGGCGTCGACCGCCTCCTGCAGCATCCGCTTCTCGTTGCGGATGATGATCTCCGGGGCGTTGAGCTCCTGGAGCCGCTTGAGCCGATTGTTCCGGTTGATCACGCGGCGGTAGAGGTCGTTCAGATCCGACGTCGCGAAGCGGCCGCCGTCCAGCGGAACGAGCGGGCGGAGATCCGGCGGGATCACCGGGATCACGTCCAGCATCATCCACTCGGGCTTGTTGCCGGACTCACGGAAGGCGTCGACGACCTTGAGGCGCTTGGAGAGCTTCTTCCGCTTGGCCTCGCTGGTCGCTTCCTTCATCTCGCCGCGCAGCTGCTCGCTGAGCGAGTGGATGTCGATGTACTTGAGCAGGTCGCGGATGGCCTCGGCGCCCATGCCGGCCGAGAAGGCCTCCTCGCCGAACTCCTCGACCGCCTTCATGTAGCGCTCCTCGGTGAGGAGCTCCCCGCGGACGAGCCCGGTCTCCTTCGGGTCGACGACGACGTACGACTCGCAGTAGAGGATCTTCTCCAGGTCCTTGAGCGTGATGTCGAGCAGGTTGCCGATGCGCGACGGCAGCGACTTCAGGAACCAGATGTGCGCGACCGGCGTGGCCAGGTTGATGTGCCCCAGGCGCTCACGACGCACCTTGGACTGGATCACCTCGACGCCGCACTTCTCGCACACGATCCCCCGGTGCTTCATGCGCTTGTACTTGCCGCAGTTGCACTCGTAGTCCTTCACTGGGCCAAAGATCTTCGCGCAGAAGAGGCCGTCCCGCTCCGGTTTGAACGTCCGGTAGTTGATCGTCTCCGGCTTCTTCACCTCGCCGTGCGACCACTCCCGGATCTTCTCCGGCGACGCCAGCGAGATGCGGATGGCCGAGAACGACAGCGGATCCTTCGGCTTCTCGAAGAAATTGAAGATGTCTTTCATCTTGCCTCTGTGTTGGTGCGGACCGTTGGGATGAGACTTTTCAAAACTTGTTCATTCGCCGCCGAACCCGGCGGCGTTGGTTTATTCGCCGCCCAGCTCGCCGGCGCTGGCGGCCGGCGGGGCTGAAGCGGACGCCGACGCCGCGCTGGCCTTGGCGGCCACCTCGCGCGCCATCAGCTCGAGGGTCGACTCCTGCTTGCGCGGGGCGTTCGGATCCTCGATGAGCTCGACGTTCAGGCAGAGCGACTGCAGCTCCTTGAGGAGCACGTTGAACGACTCCGGCAGCCCGGACTCGAGCACGTGCTCGCCCTTGACGATCGCCTCGTACATGCGGGTCCGGCCGATCACGTCGTCCGACTTGACGGTCAGGAACTCCTGCAGACCGTAGGCGGCGCCGTACGCCTCCATCGCCCAGACCTCCATCTCCCCCAGCCGCTGCCCGCCGAACTGCGCCTTGCCGCCCAGCGGCTGCTGGGTGACGAGCGAGTAGGGCCCGATCGACCGCGCGTGGATCTTGTCGTCGACCAGGTGGTGCAGCTTCAGCATGTACATGACGCCGACGGTGACGTCGTGGTCGAAGGCGTCGCCGGTCTTGCCGTCGAACAGCGTGGCCTGGCCATTGGAGGCCAGGCTGGCGTGGGCCAGCAGCGCCTTGATGTCGACCTCCTTGGCGCCGTCGAACACCGGCGTCGCCACGTGGACCCCCTCGCGCACCGTCTGCGCGAACCGCAGGAGCCCCTTGTCGTCGAGCGCGTCGAGCATCTCGGCGTGGTGCGGATCGGTGAAGACCTTCTTCAGCTTCCCGCGCAGCGCCTCGCCCGTCCACTGGGTCTGGATCATCTCCTCGATCTGCTTGCCCAGGTAGAGGGCGGCGCCGCCGAGGTGGGTCTCCAGGATCTGCCCGACGTTCATGCGCGAGGGCACGCCCAGCGGGTTGAGCACGATGTCGACCGGCGTCCCGTCGGCGAGGAACGGCATGTCCTCCTCCGGCAGCACGCGCGAGACGACGCCCTTGTTGCCGTGGCGGCCGGCCATCTTGTCGCCGACCGACAGCTTGCGCTTGATGGCCACGTAGACCTTGACCATCTTGATGACGCCCGGCGGGAGCTCGTCGCCCTTGGTGAGCTTGGAGATCTTGTCGCGGTAGAGCGCCTCGATGGCCGCCACGTCCTCGGCGAGCTGCGCGGCGAGCTGCTCGAGCTTCCCCTCGCCCTTGCCGGCGTCCTCGACCTGCAGCTCGGACCAGTAGCGCGGCGGGATCTCGTCCAGCGTCGCGTTCTCGATCTTCTGCCCCTTGGCGCAGAGGACCTTCCCCTTGTCGTCGACCAGCCGCACCGCCGTGGTCTTGCCGACCAGCAGCTTGCGCATCTTGGCGTAGTACGACTCGGAGACGATCTTCACCTCGTCGCGCTGGTCGGCGAGGAGCTTCTCCTTCTCGGCGTCCTCGATGTCCTTGGCGCGCTCGTCCTTCTCGGTCCCCTTGCGGGAGAAGACCTTGGCGCTGATGACGATCCCCTGCACGCCCGGCGGGACGCGCAGCGAGCTGTCGCGCACGTCGCCGGCCTTCTCGCCGAAGATCGCGCGCAAGAGCTTCTCCTCGGGCGAGAGCTGGGTCTCGCCCTTGGGGGTGATCTTGCCGACCAGGATGTCCTGCGGCTTGACCTCGGCGCCGATGCGCACGATCCCCGACTCGTCGAGGTCCTTGAGGGCCTCCTCGCCGACGTTCGGGATGTCGCAGGTGATCTCTTCCTTGCCCAGCTTGGTGTCGCGGGCGACGCACTCGAACTCCTCGATGTGGATCGAGGTGAAGTGGTCGTTGCGGACCAGCCGCTCGGAGACGAGGATCGAGTCCTCGAAGTTGTAGCCGCCCCAGGGCATGAAGGCGACCAGCACGTTCTCGCCGAGCGCCAGCTCGCCGCGCTCGGTGGCCGGCCCGTCGGCCAGCACGTCGCCCATCTTGACGTGGTCGCCGCGCTCGATGATCGGCTTCTGGTTGATGCAGGTGTTCTGGTTCGAGCGCTGGAACTTGGTCAGGTTGTAGATGTCGGGCTTGGCCGACAGCGGATCGCTCTCGCTCTCCTGCGTCGGGCGCACGACGATGCGGGTGGCGTCGACCGAGTCGACCACCCCGTCGCGCCGCGCGACCATGGTGACGCCCGAGTCGCGCGCCACGATCCCCTCGATGCCGGTGCCGACCAGCGGCGAGCGGGTGCGGATGAGCGGCACCGCCTGGCGCTGCATGTTCGAGCCCATGAGCGCGCGGTTGGCGTCATCGTTCTCCAGGAACGGGATCAGCGAGGCGGCCACCGAGACCAGCTGGTTCGGCGACACGTCCATCAACGTGACCTCCTCCGGCTTGGCCATCACGAACTCGGTGTTGTGCCGGCAGGAGATGAGGTCGTCGCTGAACTTCCCCTTCTTGTCGACCGCGGTGTTGGACTGGGCGATGTAGTGCCCCTCCTCCTGCAGCGCCGAGTAGAACTCGACGTTGTCGGTCACGTGGCCGGCGTCGACCTTGCGGTACGGCGTCTCGATGAAGCCGAACTCATTGACCCGCGCGTAGGTCGACAGCGAGGCGATGAGGCCGATGTTCGGACCTTCCGGCGTCTCGATCGGGCAGATGCGGCCGTAGTGCGTGCCGTGGACGTCGCGCACCTCGAAGCCGGCGCGCTCGCGGGTGAGGCCGCCCGGCCCGAGGGCCGAGAGGCGCCGCTTGTGCGTCACTTCGGAGAGCGGGTTCGTCTGGTCCATGAACTGCGACAGCTGGGAGGACCCGAAGTACTCCTTCACCACCGCCGAGACCGGCTTGGCGTTGATGAGGTCGTGCGGCATGAGCGTCTCGATCTCCTGAGACATGCTCATGCGCTCTTTGATCGCCCGCTCCATGCGGACCAGGCCGATGCGGTACTGGTTCTCCATCAGCTCGCCGACCGCGCGGACGCGGCGGTTGCCGAGGTGGTCGATGTCGTCGATCGATCCCTTGCCGTTCTTGAGGTCGATGAGGTAGCGGATCGTCTCCAGGATGTCGCGCTTGGTGAGGACGGTGTTGTCCAGCGCCTCGTCCAGCTTGAACTTGTAGTTCAGCTTGAGGCGGCCGACCTTGGAGAGGTCGTAGCGCTCGGGATTGAAGAAGAGGTTGTTGAAGAGGTTCTGCGCGGTCTCGAGGGTGGGCGGATCCCCCGGGCGGAGGCGCCGATAGATCTCCATGATCGCCTCGTCGCTGGTCTGCAGCTTGTCGGCGATGAGCGTATCGCGCAGGAACGACCCGACGTTGAGGTTGTCGATGAAGAGGATCTTGGTCTCGGTGATCCCGTGCTCGCGCAGCTCGTCGAGCTTCGACTCGGTGAGCTCCTCGTTGCACTGCAGGACCACCTCGCCGGTCGCCTCGTCGATGACGTCGCTGGCGGCCACCTTGCCGACCAGGTCCGACACCTCGACGGCCAGCCGCTCGACGTTGGAGTCCTTCAGCTTCTTGATGGCCAGCTTGGTGAACTTGCGGTTCTTCTTGACCAGGATCTCGCGGCTGTCCGGGTGGCGGATGTCGCGGCTGGCGCGCTGGCCGGGGAGCAGGTCGTACTCCACGGACTTCGAGTACTTCTTGTTCGGCTCGAGGTAGATCGTCTCGGTGTCGTAGTAGTAGTTGAGCAGCTCCTCGGTCGAGTAGCCGAGGGCGCGCAGCAGCACCGTCGCGTGCAGCTTGCGGCGGCGGTCGATGCGGACGTAGAGCAGGTCCTTGGGATCGAACTCGAAGTCGAGCCACGACCCGCGGTAGGGGATGATGCGGGCGCTGTAGAGCAGCTTGCCCGAGGAGTGGGTCTTCCCCTTGTCGTGATCGTAGAAGACGCCCGGGCTGCGGTGGAGCTGGCTGACGACCACCCGCTCCGTCCCGTTGATGATGAAGGTCCCGTTGTCCGTCATGAGCGGGATCTCCCCGAAGAAGACCTCCTGCTCCTTGACGTCGCGGATCGACTGCGATCCGGTCTCCTCGTTGGTGTCCCAGACGACCAGGCGGACGATGACCTTGATCGGCGCCGCGAAGGTCATCCCGCGCTGGCGGCACTCGTCCACGTCGTACTTGGGCTTGTCCAGCGTGTACGAGACGAACTCCAGCGACGAGGTCTCCGAGAAGTCCTTGATCGGAAACACGCTCTTGAAGACCCCCTGAAGGCCCACGTCCTCGCGCTTGTCGAGGGCGATGTCCTTCTGGAGGAACTTCTCGTAGCTCTGCTTCTGGATGTCGATCAGGTTCGGGATGTCGATGATCTTCGCGATCTTGGCGAAGGTCTTCCGCGCCCTGAAGTTGTTCTGGATCACCGGAGACGCCATCTAAACTCCTTGAATTCCTTCAGAATCCGCCAATGGCCGACGGTCGAACGTCCCCCTTGCCGTCAAAGACGGGGAACGTTCGACCTCAAATTTTCTTTTCGAATGCGTTTGAAATTGGTCCCGAGCAAACGGCCCAAGAGAACCGGTCCAGGGTTGATCGCGGCGAGGGCGGACGGGCCTTGCCCGGCCGACCTCATCGCGGGAGGTCTGGATCCCTCCCAGGGTTCCAGACTTACTTGACGTCGACCTTCGCGCCGGCCTCGGTGAGCTTCTTCTTGATCGTCTCGGCGTCGGCCTTGGAGACGCCCTCCTTGACGGTCTTGGGCGCGCCGTCGACCAGGTCCTTGGCCTCCTTGAGGCCGAGGTTGGTGACCTCGCGGACCGCCTTGATGACGCCGATCTTGTTGGCGCCCGCGTCGGCCAGGACGACCGTGAACTCGGTCTGCTCGGCCGCCGGAGCCGCGCCGCCGCCGCCGGCCGCCGCCGCGCCCGGAGCCGCCGCCACCGCGACGGGGGCCGCCTTGACGCCCCACTTGTCCTCCAGCTCCTTCGTCAGAGCCGCCAGATCCAGCACGGACATCTGGGAAAGAAAATTAACAACCTGCTCCTTCGTCACGTCGGCCATTTCAATCGCTCCTTCGGGGTGAGTTATTTCTGGTGTTCAAGTCTTCAAAAAACAAAAAGATGCCGTAGCCCTATGTCCGGTTACTTCTTGCCCTCTTCGCCGAGAGCACGTTCGCGCGCGGCCAGCAAAAGGGCGAAGTTCTGCTGGGCGGCCGTCGTGAGCCGCAGGAAGTTCTGAGGCACGGCCAGCAAAGTTGCAAGGAAAGTCGCACGCAGCTCGTCCTTGCCGGGGAGGTGCGACAGCGCCTCGACGCCCTTGACGTCCAGCGCCTTGCCGTCGACGTAGCCCCCCTTGACGACGAACTTCTCCTCGGCCTTGGCGACCTTGGTGGCCACCTTGGCCGGGGCGGCGGGATCCTCGAACGAATAGGCGATGGCGGTGGGCCCCACGAAAAGGTTCTCCACCCCCTCCATCGGCGTCCCCTTGACCGCGATCCCCAGGAGGGTGTTCTTGACCACCTGATACTGGCAGCCGTTGGCGCGGAACTCGCGGCGCAGGGCGGTGTCGGCCTTGACCGTGATACCGCGGAAGTCGGCCAGCACGAGGCTGGTCGCCTTGGCCAGCGCCTCTTTCAGCGCGCTGATGTTCTCTTCTTTGACAGCCCGTTCCATTAAAATCCTCCCCCCCGCCCCTCCTCAAGGAGGGGTGCCGCGCCGTAGACGGCGCGTGCTCGCTCCGTGTGGCAAAGCCACACTGCGCTCGCATGGGTTCTAGCGTTGAGTTGCATTACTTGGTCTCGAACTCGGCGACCAGCGGCAGGTGGTCGATCTTGATCCCCGGCCCCATCGTCGTGGAGACGGTGACCGACTTCATGTAGGTCCCCTTGGCCGTCGGCGGCTTGAGGCGCAGCAGGGTGTCGATCATGGCGCGGGCGTTGTCGCGCAGCTTCTCGCCGCCGAACGACGCCTTGCCGATGCGGGCCTGGACGATGCCGGCCTTCTCGACGCGGAACTCGACGCGGCCGGCCTTGAGCTCGCGGACCGCCTTGGCCACGTCGGTGGTGACCGTCCCGACCTTGGGGTTCGGCATCAGCCCCTTGGGGCCCAGCACGCGGCCGAGGCGGCCGACCAGGCCCATGACGTCGGGCGTGGCCACCATGGAGTCGAACTCGGTCCAGTTCTCCTTCTGGATCTTCTCGACCAGGTCCTCGGCGCCCACGGCGTCGGCGCCGGCGGCCTTGGCCTCGTTGGCCTTGTCGCCCTTGGCGATCACGACCACGCGCAGGCTCTTGCCGGTGCCGTGCGGGAGCACGACCGCGCCGCGGACCATCTGGTCGGCGTGCTTGGGGTCGACGCCCAGGCGGACGGCGATGTCGACCGACTCGTCGAACTTGGCGACCTTCGTCTCGGGGACCAGCTTGCAGGCCTCGTCGATCGGGTAGCGCTTCCCCCGCTCGACCTTGGCCTGGGCGTTCCTGAACTTCTTTCCGTGCGGCATGTCTGTTTCCTCGCGGCCTACTGGCGGGCTAACGCCCTTCCACCTCGATCCCCATGGATCGCGCCGTGCCGGCGATGGTGCGCATCGCCGACTCGACGTCGGTGGTGTTGAGGTCCGGCATCTTCATGGTGGCGATGTCCCGCAGCTGCTTCTGCGAGATCTTCCCCACCTTGGTCTTGTTGGGCTCCTTGGAGCCCGAGCCCGGCTTCTTCTGCGTGGCCAGCCCGGCCGCCTTCTTGATCAGGATCGGGGCCGGCGGTGTCTTGGTGATGAAGGTGAACGATCGATCCGAGTAGACGGTGATCTCGACGGGGATCGTGACGTCGTCCTTCACCTGCGCCTGCGTGCGGGCGTTGAACTGCTTGCAGAACTCCATGATGT
This sequence comes from Polyangia bacterium, assembly GCA_035546895.1. Taxonomy (GTDB): domain Bacteria; phylum Myxococcota_A; class Polyangia; order Fen-1088; family Fen-1088; genus JADGRB01. Next base: position 1,520 of record DASZVW010000011.1, on the reverse strand, counting down.
TGACGCCGTGCTGGCCCAGCGCCGGCCCGATGGGCGGCGAGGGATTGGCTTTCCCGGCGGGGACCTGGAGCTTGATGAAACCGCTGACCTTCTTCATTGGTGGGCTCTTCTCTTAGACGCTTGCGCTTGCTACGACTTTTCGACTTGAGCGAAGTCCAGCTCGACCGGCGTGGCGCGGCCGAAGATGGAGACGTTGACGCGGAGCTTCTGCTTCTCGGCCTTCACCTCGACGACCACGCCGGTGAAGTTGGCGAACGGACCGTCGATCACGCGCACCGTCTCGTTCACCTCGAACGAGATGCGCGGCTTGGGGCGGGTGGCCCCCTCGGTCATGGCGACGTTGATGTTCTGGATCTCCGTCTCCTTGACCGGCTGCGGGTTGGTGCCGCCGAGGAAGCCGGTGATCTTGGGCGTGTTCTTGACCAGGTGGAAAGTCTCCTGGTCGAGGTCCATCTGGACGAACATGTAGCCCGGGAAGAACTTGCGGGTGGTCGAGCGCTTCTGCCCCTTCACCAGCTCGACGACGGTGTCGGTCGGGATCAGGATGTCCCCGAACTTTTCCGTCAGCGAAGCCTGGCGGACGCGATCGAGCAGCGAGAGCTTGGCCTTGTTCTCGTGGCCCGAATAGGTGTGTACGACGTACCACTTCATCGGCATCAGGGAACCCTCGACTCGATTAGCGGAGGAACCAGTTTGTAAAGAATGACCAGAGTGCATCGAAGCTGCTCAGGATGAGGGCGGCGATCACCACCGTGATGATCACGACGACGGTCGCTGCCGAGGTTTCCTTGCGGGTGGGCCAGGTAACTTTCTCCAATTCGCGTGTGATGTCGACGACCGAGGCGTAGACCTTCTCGTTGCGATACGCGACGAGAGCGGCGGCCGCCGCGACCGCGATGGCAAAACCGTTGACGACCAGATCGTTGGGCTTGGCGAAGTAGCTCCACGCCCAGTCCGTCGCGCGCGCCAGCAGGAACGCCGCCAGCAGCCCGGCGAGCGCGAAGGTGAGATGTACGAATTTGTTAGGTCCCATGGTCTGGTTTGGTCTGGTTTGCCCCGGCAGGGCAGGAGGGATTCGAACCCCCATCCCGCGGATTTGGAGACCGCTGCTCTACCATTAGAGCTACTGCCCTAGAAGGTCGTCCTGCCGTCGTCTGGTTGCCTCGCCTCGTTTTACTTCGTCTCTTTGTGGTTGGTGTGCTTCCGGCAGCGCCAGCAGAACTTCGAGAGCTCCAGCTTCTCTGCGTTGGCGCGCTTGTTCTTCGTCGTGGAGTAGTTGCGCTCCCGACAATCGGTGCATTCGAGGGTGATGATGACTCGTTGTGCGGCCATGGTTGCTTCTTTCCCTGTCTCTAGCCTTGGTCCCTTGCCTCAGTTACTTCTTGGCTTCGTCGGGGAGGATCTTGGTGACGACGCCGGCGCCGACGGTCTTGCCCCCCTCGCGGATCGCGAAGCGCAGCCCTTCCTCGCAGGCGATCGGCGTGATGAGCTCGATCTTCAGGCTCACGTTGTCCCCCGGC
>DASZVW010000010.1:0-1575 GCA_035546895.1 Polyangia bacterium | reverse complement strand
CGCGCGCTGGCGGCGGCGGGCGCCGCGGCGGCGCCGTTCGCGCTGGTGCCGGTCTCCGGCGTCCGGCTGGCGGGGGCGCTGGCCGGGCTGGGGGCCGCCGGCGTGGCGCTCTGGGGCTCGCGCGCGCGCGACGACGGCCCGGGGCTGGACGGGCCGCCGCGCCACCTCCGGCTCTGCCTCTGGATGGCGGCGGCGCTGGTGCTGGAGGTGGCGGCGCTGTCGCCGCGGCTGCGGGTCGGCACCCGGCAGTGGAGCGCGGCGCCGATGTTCTTCGTCGACGTGCGCGGCGATCTCGACGAGCCGGTGGTGCTGCGCGAGGTCCGCCGCTTCACCGACGACCTGCGCGCGCAGCCCGGCGTGGCCAACGCCTGGTCGGTGGCCGACCTGTTCCTGGGCGTGACCTTCGAGGGGCAGGAGGCGAGCGGCATCCCCGACGATCCCGAGGAGCTGCGGCGGATCCTGGTCCAGGCCCGCACCGATCCGGCGGTGCGGCTGGAGCTGTCGGCCGACCGCCGCGAGGCGCTGATCGGCGTCCGCCTCGACGACGACCCGACGGTCGACCGGCTGGCGATCGTCGCCCACGCCGAGCGCTACATCCGGCGCGAGCTCCGCCCGGCGCTGGCGCGGGTCGATCTGTCGTCGGCCGCCACCTCGCCGGTGGCGCGCCTGGTGGGGGCGGGGATCCTGGCCGGCGACGCCCGCGACCGCATCCTCCACATCTGCGCCCGCTCCGGCCGCACGCTGAACCAGGCGGAGGCGCTCTCGGTCGAGCGGGTGGCCCGCGCCGCGGCGCTGATCCCGGCCGCCGATCCGCCGCGCCTCGAGGCCGAGGTGGCCGACACCGTCCGCAACTTCGCCGCCCACCACCCCTGGCCGCTGACGGCGCCGGAGATCGAGCGGCTGATCCTGGGCGCCAACTCGCTGGCCACCGGCGCCCCCGTCGAGGACGTGCGGACGATGGTGGCGGCGGTCTACGGCGCGCGGCTCCCGGCCTCGATGCTGGACGCCACCGCGGCGGCGCTGGCGCGGCGGATCTCGCCGGTGCAGCGGCGGCACACGGCGCGGATCGACTTCCGCGAGATGCTCTACGGCGCCGACCTGCCGACCGAGGGGGTGCTGGCCGACGAGGTGCGCAGCGCGACGCTGGAGGCGATCGGCCCGCTGGTCGGCATCCCGGTCGCGCCCGACGTCGCCGACGCCTTCCACCTCGACGCTCAGCCCATCGGGGGCGCGCCCAACGACCAGGCGCTCTCCGAGCTCTGGAACCGCTCGCTGCGGGCGGGGGTGGTGGCGGCGGCGGGGATGCTCGCGGTGCTGCTGGTGCTGGTGGGGGGCGGGGCGGCGCTCGCCGCGCTGCCGCTGGCGCTGGCGCCGCTGGCGGCGGCGATGGCCCCCTCGGCGATCCTGCGCGAGCCGGTCGGGCTGCCGATGCTCTCGTTCTTCGCCGGGGCGCTGGCGGGCGGGGCGCTGCTGGCGCTGATCGTGACGCCGTCGCGAAGCGAGCGGAGGCGGCGCGCGTGAGGGGACCGCTCGCCCGGCTCGCGCTCTTGCTGGGCGCCGGGGCGGCGGCGGGGA
>DASZVW010000009.1:0-3838 GCA_035546895.1 Polyangia bacterium | reverse complement strand
TTGATTAGACAATCATTCCGGACGGCGCGCAGCGCCGATCCGGAATCCAGAGCCACTCGCAATTTCGATTGTTCTGGATTCCGGGCACGCGTGCTTCGCACGCGCCCCGGAATGACGGGAAATTACTTCGGCGCGCGCTTTGCCAGGATCCGCTGCAGCGTACGGCGATGCATGTTGAGCCGGCGCGCCGTCCGGAATGACTGTCTAATCGATATCTCCATAAGGCCCCGTCGGGTCGATCAGCGACTGCAGCCGCAGCGCCGCGGCGCGGGCGAACAGGAGCATCATCGCCTTGCGCGTCGCCGCCGGCAGTTTGTGCTCCGGCGCTTCGCATTTGAACTCGGCGCCGAAGGCATCGGCGACGATCAGCCCGCAGTCGGGCGGGAAGATTTCGCACGGCACGTCGAGCGAAGTGGCGAAGAACAACCGGTCGCAGTGGGCGCGATAGTCCGGCCATTTCTGGTCGGCGCGGAAATCGGCGATCGACGACGTGATCTCGACGATCCAGACGGTGCCGGCGCCATCGAGCGCAACGAGGTCGGCGCGCCGCCCGGACGGCAGCGGCAGTTCACTGACCACGGAAAAGCCGTGCGCGTGCAGCAGCCGCGCGGTGCCGCGCGCGATGGCGAGCGCCGTCTCCGATTGGCGGCCGTCGACCGGCAATTGCTGCTTGGCGACCAGCGTCATGGAGCGAGCTTAGCACGTTCCGGGAAAGCGGCGGCGAGCGCCTCGCGGCTGGCGTCGAGCACGCCGCGCTCGGTAATCAGGCCGGTGACGAGGCGCGCCGGCGTGACGTCGAAGCCGGGGTTGGCGGCGGCGCTCCCCGGCGCCGCCACGCGGACGCGAACCGCCTCACCGGCGGCCGTCGCGCCCGCCACCGTGGTGACCTCCTCGGCGGCGCGCTCCTCGATCGGGATCCGCTCGGCGTCGGCGATCGACCAGTCGATCGAGGGGGACGGCGCGGCGACGTAGAAGGGGACGCCGCAGTCGCGGGCGGCCAGCGCCTTCAGGTAGGTGCCGATCTTGTTGACCACGTCGCCCGCCGCGGTGGTGCGGTCGGTCCCCACGATCGCCAGGTCGACCCGCCCGCGCTGCATCAGGTGGCCGCCGGCGTTGTCGACGATCACCGTGTGGGGGACGCCGTGCTGGCCGAGCTCCCAGGCGGTCAGCGCGGCCCCCTGGTTGCGCGGCCGGGTCTCGTCGACCCAGACGTGGACGGGAAGGCCGGCGTCGTGCGCGGCGTAGACGCCCGCCAGCGCCGTCCCCCGATCGACGGTGGCCAGCCAGCCGGCGTTGCAGTGGGTCAGGATCTGGATCGGCTCGCCCGGCCGCCGGCGCGCGCCCGCGGCGCGGATGAGCGGCAGCGCGTGCTCGCCGATGGCGCGGTTGAGGGCCACGTCCTCCGCGGCGATCTCCTCGGCGGCGGCGCGCGCGGCCGACGTCCGCGCGCCCGGCGACAGCGGCTCCACGCGCGCCGTGACGGCGTCGAGCGCCCAGCGGAGGTTGACCGCGGTGGGGCGGGTGGCGAGCAGCGCCGCGCGCGCCGCCGCCAGCGCGCCGTCCGACGGATCGGCGCGCATCGCCAGCCAGAGGCCGTAGGCCGCCGCGGCGCCGATGAGCGGCGCGCCCCGCACCTTCATGGTGGCGATCGCCCGCGCGGCCTCCTCGACGGTGTGGAGCTTCCGGATCACGAAGGCGTGCGGCAGCGCGGTCTGATCGATGATCTCGACGCCGTCGTCGGCGGCCCAGATCGTGCGGGTCGGCTTGCCGTGAACGTTCATGGCGCGGAGCGGGCAGGAAACTTAGCGCTTTCGGGCGCACCGTGAAACCGACAGATCCAGGAGCCTGGGACGGGGGCGCGCGGCCCATGGGCCGGCGGGCGCGGCGGCCCTACCTTGGACCGCGTGGAACGCCTCGGCCGGGCCGCTCGGATCGTGCCGCTGCTCGCGGCGGTGGCGGCGTGGGCCTCGCCCGCGCGCGCCGAGACGCCGCCGGGCGATCCCGACGCGGTCTACGCGGTGAGCTTCCCGCTCGACGGCGCGGTGATCGGGGCCGCCGCGGCGGGCATCCTGGTCCCCTACGCGCTCACCTCGCGCCTCATCCACCCGAGCTGCCCCTGCGCGGCGGCGTCGGTGAACGCCTTCGATCGCGGCGTCATCGGCAACGCCAGCGACGCCGCCGCCTGGTTGAGCGACGTCACCGTGGCGCTGGCCCTCGTGGCGCCGCCGGTCGCCGGCTGGCTGGCGCTCCGCCGGCCGCGCCTGCTGCTCGACGATCTGGTCGTCTTCACCGAGTCGCTGACCGTCAACGGCGCGCTGGTCACGCTGGCCAAGTACACCGTGCAGCGCCCCATCCCGCGCGTCTACGCCGATCCGGCGCTGGTGAACGATCCGGGGAGCTACCGGTCGTTCTACTCGGGGCACACCTCGCTGGTGGTGGCGGCGCTGTCGACCGTCTCGGTCACCCTCGACGCGCGGTACGGGCTGACCTGGCAGCCCTGGGCGGTCACGCTGCTGGTCGGCGCCAGCGTGGCGGCCGAGCGGGTCCTGGCCGGCTATCACTTTTACACCGACGTCCTGGTCGGCGCCGGCGCGGGCGCGGTCGTCGGCACGGTGGTCCCGCTGCTCCACCTGCGGGCGCGGCGCCTTCACCTCTCGGCGTTTCGCCCGACGGTGGGCGACGGGATGGGGATCGCGCTGGCGGGCGCGCTGTGAGCGCCGCGATCCAGGAACGTGGAGCGTCGCGCCTCCTTGCGCCGCCGCCGGCCGTGCGCACCTTCGAGGGGCCGCCGGTGCGGCGCTCCAGGACAGAGATCGTGGCGCTCCGCAACTTGGTGTGGACGGCGGTGGCCGTGGCGGCCTGCGGGGCGCCGGCCGCGAAGGGCCCGCCCGGCGCGGGGATGCCGCCGATGCCGGTGGAGCTGCAGACGGTCAAGGCCTCGCCCGTCGCCGAGACCTCCGACGGCGTCGCGGTGCTGAAGTCGCGCCGCTCGGTCCGCGTCCAGCCGCAGGTCGAGGGGCACGTCACCCGCATCCTGGTGGCGCCGGGCGACAAGGTGGAGGCGGGGCAGCGCCTCATGGCGATCGATCCGGCGCGGCAGCGCGCGCTGGTCAGCAGCCAGCGCGCGGTCGAGGAGGCGAACCGCGCCAACCTCGACTTCCTGCAGAGCCAGTTCGACCGGATCCGCAAGCTCTATGCGCGCGGCGCCGCCACCCGGCAAGACTTCGACCAGGCGCAGTCGGCGCTCCGCCAGGCCCAGGCCAACGCCGCCTCGACGGCCGCGCAGGCCAGCGCCGGCGCGGTGGAGCTGCACTACTACAACGTGGTGGCGCCCGAGGCGGGGATGGTGGGCGACATCCCGGTGCGGGTCGGCGACTACGTCACGCCGCAGACGCTGCTCACCACGCTGGACGACAACGACACTCTGGAGGCCTATCTGCAGATCCCCTCCGAGCCGGCGATGAAGCTGGCGCTGGGGACGCCGGTCGACATCCTCGACGGCGCGGGGAAGGCGCTGGCCCAGAGCAAGATCACCTTCATCTCGCCGCGCGTCGAGCAGGAGACGCAGACGGTGCTGGCCACCACGACGATCGACAACCGCACGGGCGCGCTGCGGGCCGGGCAGTTCGTCCACGCGCGCGTGGTCTGGAGCCGGCGGACCGGCCCCACGGTGCCGGTCCTGGCGGTGCAGAGCCGCGCCGGCCAGCCGTTCGTCTGGGTGGCGCGCCGGGCGTCGTCCGGCGCGCCGCTGACCGTCGCCCCGCGCCCGGTCGAGCTGGCGCCGATCCAGGGGCAGAGCTACCCCGTGCTGCACGGGCTCGAGCCCGGCGAGGAGATC
>DASZVW010000008.1:0-2654 GCA_035546895.1 Polyangia bacterium | reverse complement strand
CCCGCCATGACGCCGCGGGTGGCGATCGTCCACGACTGGCTGGTCTCGATGCGAGGCGGCGAGCGGGTGCTGGAGTCGCTCTGCCGCCTCTACCCGCAGGCGCCGATCTTCACCCTCCGCTACGACCCGCGCGGCGTCTCGCCCGAGCTCGCGGCCCGCGACGTGCGGACCTCGTTCATCGATCCGCTAGCCCGTCGCCTGCCGCTGGGACCGGCGGGGTTCCGGGTGCTGCTGCCGCTGTTTCCCTGGGCTATCGAGTCGCTGCCGCTCGGCGGCTTCGACCTGGTCGTCTCCAGCAGCCACGCCGTGGCCAAGGGGGCCATCGCGGCGCCGGGCGCGCTGCACGTCTCCTACGTCCACTCGCCGATGCGCTACATCTGGGAGGCGGCGGCCGACTACGCCCCCTCGGTCCCCGGCGGCCCGCTCGGGCGGGCGGCGTTCGCGGCGCTCTGCCGCGCGCTCCGGCGCTGGGACGTCGCCTCGACGGCGCGGGTCTCGGCGCTGGTGGCCAACAGCGCCTACACCCGAGCGCGCATCCGGCGCGTCTACGGCCGCGACGCCGAGGTGATCGAGCCGCCCGTCGACGCCGCCCGGTTCGCGCGGGTCCCCGATCCGGCGCCCGACGGCGGTGCGCCGCTCTACCTCTGCGTCTCGGCGCTGGTCCCCTACAAGCGCGTCGAGCTGGCGGTGCGCGCCTTCGCGGCGCCCGGGCGGCGGGGGCGCCTGGTGGTGGTGGGCGACGGCCCGGAGCGGGCGCGCCTCGGCCGCCTGGCCGGCCCCAACGTCGAGCTCCGCGGCCGCGTCGGCGACGAGGAGCTGCTGGCGCTCTACGCGCAGAGCCGCGCGGTCATCCACCCGGCGCTCGACGACTTCGGCATCGTCCCCGTCGAGGCGCTGGCCGCCGGGCGGCCGGTGGTCGCCTTCGCCGCCGGCGGCGCGCTCGACTCCGTGCGCGACGGCGAGACGGGCGTCCTCTTCGCCGACCCCACGCCCGAGTCGCTCGCCGCGGCGGTCGATCGGCTGGAGGCGACGACCTTCGATCCGGCGCGGCTGCGGGCGGCGGCGGCGCGCTTCGACCGCGCCGGCTTCGAGCGGCGCTTCGGGGCCTTCGTCGAGGCCCGCCTCAGCGCGCGCCGCGCCCCCTGACGATGGCCGGCAGCGTGCGCAGCAGGATCGCCAGGTCGAGCCCCAGGCTCCAGCGATCGACGTAGTCGAGATCGAGCGCCATCCACTCCTGGAACGGCAGCTCGTTCCGCCCCCCCACCTGCCACAGGCAGGTGAGCCCGGGGCGCATCGAGAGCCGCCGCCGGTGGGCGCCGGTGAGCGCGCCGGTCTCCTCGACGGGGAGCGGGCGCGGGCCGACCAGGCTCATCTGGCCGACGAGGACGTTGCAGAGCTGCGGCAGCTCGTCGAGGCTGAACCGGCGCAGGAGGCGCCCGAGCCGCGTCACCCGCGGATCGTTGGTCAGCTTGAACACCGGCCCGTCCATCTCGTTTCGCGCCAGCAGCGCCGCCCGGCCCTGCTCGGCGCCCACGCGCATGGTGCGGAACTTGAGCATCGCGAACGGCCGCCCGTAGAGCCCGCCGCGCCGCTGCACGTAGAGAACCGGGCTCCCCATGAAGAGCCGCACCAGCAGCGCCAGCAGCGCCAAGAGCGGCGCCAGCGCCAGCAGCAGCAGCGCCGCCACCAGCCTGTCGGCGGCCGATTTGATGAGCAGCGACGGCACGCTCGGCCGGCGCCGCTGGTAGACGAGGACCTGGGCCCGGCCGACCGCCTCCACCTGCGGCGGCGGGAACCCGTCGACGCCGCGGCCGAGCGGGACCAGCGCCGGGATCCCCTGCTCGAACAGGAGCTCGACCAGGCCGCGCGTCTCCTCGGCCGCCAGCGCCTCCGAGAGCACCGCCTCGTCGACCGGCTCGCCGCGCAGGCGCGCGCCCAGCTCGGCGGGGCCGCTGAAGTCGCAGCGCACGACCCGGCGCCCGCGCGCCCGCTCGATCTCGCCCAGCGCCTCGGCGCTCGCCGGGCCCACCACCAGCGTCAGCGACTCGCCCCGGCGGCGGGCCACGAACCGGCGCTGCAACGGCCCCGCCGCCAGCAGGAGCGCCGTCGAGACGCCGAAGAAGATGGCGATCAGCGACCGGTTGAGCGAGGTCTGCGCCGCCACCAGGATGAGCGCGATGGCCGCCAGCCCCCAGGCCTGGGTGATCACCAGCCGGCGCGCCAGCTCGGTGCGCGGGCCGGTGAGGACGCGGACCCGGTGGATGCCCAGCCGCTCGGCGGCGTACACCCAGATCGGCAGGTAGACCACCAGCAGGTGGACGTACTCGCCGGGGGCGACCGGCGGCTTGAGCGACGGCAGCGCCCGGGCGGCGCCGAGGTGGAGGAGCCGCGCCAGCAGCAGCGACCCGACGACCAGCGCCACGTACTGCACGAGCAGCATCGCCTCCAGCGACTCGTCGCGCGTCACGCCGCGACCTCGGCGCGCCCGGCCAGCGCCACCAGCGTCCCCGCCAGCAGCCAATAGAGGCCGTAGGTCGGCGTGAACTCCAGGAAGTAGTCGAGGAGGCCGTGCAGGAGGTAGGCGCAGAGGCCGGCCGCCACGCCGAGCGCCAGCGGCCGCGTCTCGGGGACGCGCGCCGCGCGCCGGGCCGCCC
>DASZVW010000007.1:0-3703 GCA_035546895.1 Polyangia bacterium | reverse complement strand
GGGTCACGCGTCACCTCCGGCCAGGCGCAGGAGCTCCGGATCGCGGCGGACCAGGGCGGCGATCCGCTTGCTGGCCCGGGCCAGCCGGCGCTGCGCGGTGGAGACGGAGACGCCGTGGACCTCGGCCACCTCGGCCAGCGTGAGCCGCTCGATGGTGCGGGCCACGAAGATCGACCGCTCGGTGGCGCCGAGCTGGTCGAGAAGCGCGTAGTACCGCGCGACCGCGTCGCGCGCCTCGACGTCGGGCTCGGGGACCGGCGCGTCGGGCGTCTCGCCGGTCGGCGTCAGGTGCAGCCAGCGCCGCCGCCGGCGGCTGGCGATCTCGCCGCGCACGACCCGGATGCAGATCCCGCCCAGGAACCCGCGCACCGCCGCCGGCTCGCGCAGGGTGCCGATCCGCCGGAAGAAGCGCAGGAAGACCTCTTGCAGCAGGTCCTCGCGATCGGGGCCGGGCCCCAGCAGCCGCCGCAGCATCTCGGCCGCCCCGGGCGAGAAGCGGTTCCAGGCCTCCAGCTCCGCGCGCCGATCGCCGCCCCGGAGCGCCTGGGCGAGCTGGGCGTCCGTCGGCGCGCTCGCCGCGGCGCCCTGGATGACGCGAAAAGGGGTGGGGGCCATCGTCTCGCTTCCATAGTGCGACGCGGCCGTCAAATGTGGTCAAGGATCGACCGGACGCCGCCGGTCGGGTAAACCGGGGGGATGGGGCGCCAGATCGGGGCCCGGCGCATCGCCGGCATCGGCACGTCGATCTTCAGCGAGATCACCGCGCTGGCGGTGGAGCACGGCGCCGCCAACCTCGGGCAGGGGTTCCCCGACTTCGCGGCGCCGGGCTTCGTCAAGGAGGCGGCCGCCCGCCACATCCGGGACGACCGGAACCAGTACGCCCCCAGCCCCGGCGTGGCGCGGCTGCGGCGGGCGCTGGCCGAGGACTACCGCCGCCGCTGGCCCGGCGGCCCGGCGGTCGAGCCCGACGAGGTGACGATCGGCGGCGGCGCCACCGAGCTGCTGCACGACGCGCTCCTGGCGCTGGTCGATCCGGGCGACGAGGTGATCGTCTTCGAGCCGGCCTACGACGCCTACGAGCCCGACGTGGCGATGGCGGGCGGGACGGCGCGCGCGGTGCCGCTGGCGCCGCCGGGCTGGCGGTTCGATCCGGCGGTCCTCGCCGCCGCCTTCGGCCCCCGCACGCGCGCGCTGATCCTGAACACGCCCCACAACCCGACCGGCAAGGTGTTCGGGCGCGAGGAGCTGGAGACCGTCGCCGAGCTCTGCCGCCGCCACGACGTGGTGGTGATCGCCGACGAGGTCTACGCCGAGCTGACCTTCGGCCCGCCGCACCTCTCGATCGCCACCCTGCCGGGGATGTACGAGCGGACCATCACCATCGACAGCATGGGGAAGACCTTCAGCGTGACCGGCTGGAAGGTCGGGTGGGCGATCGCGCCGCCGCCGCTCACCGCCGCGCTGCGGGCGGTCCACCAGTTCGTCACCTTCACCAACGCGGCGCCGTTCCAGGAAGCCCTGGCCGACGTCCTGCCGCTGGCGGCGCGCGACGGCTACTACGGGGCGCTGCGCGCCGACTACGCCCGGCGCCGCGACCTGCTGGCGGCGGCGCTGCGCGGGGCGGGGCTCGAGCCGCTGCCGATCGACGGCGCCTACTTCCTGCTCTGCGACCTCCGCCCGCTCGGCGTCACCGACGACGTCGGGTTCTGCCGGCGGCTGGTCGTCGAGGCGGGCGTGGCGGCGATCCCCACCTCGGCCTTCTACCAAGCGCCGGCCGACGCGCCCCCTTGCGCCCGCTTCTGCTTCGCCAAGAGCGACGAGACGCTGCGGGCGGCGGCGGCGCGCCTCGCCGCGCGGCCGGCCCGCTGACCGCTCAGCCGCGCGCGAGGTCGACCGCCAGCTTGACCACCACCGCCAGCACGACCAGCAGGACCACGCCGCGGACCAGCCGGTCGCCGTTCCGCACCGCCAGGTGGGCGCCGGTCGCCGCGCCGAGCGCGTTGGCCGCCGCCATCGGCAGCGCCACCCGCCAGAGGATGGTGCCGCGGGCGGCGAAGGTGGTGAAGGCCGCCAGGTTGGAGCCGAGGTTCACCAGCTTGGCGTTCCCCGAGGCGCGCGTCAGGCTGTCGCCGAACACGGTCGCGAAGGCCACCACCAGCATCGACCCGGTGCCGGGGCCGAAGAACCCGTCGTAGGCGCCGAGCCCGAAGGCGATCCCGACCAGCGCCGCGCGCGCCGCCGCCGGCGACAGCGTGTGCGGCCGCGGCACCACGTTGCGCCGGACCAGCACCACCGCGGCCGCCACCAGCAGGAGGACCATCACGATCGCCCGCAGCGGCGCCACCGGGACGGCCAGCACCGAGCGGGCGCCGACCAGCGCGCCGGCGAAGCCGGCCGCGAACCCCCAGGGCGCGCGCTCTCGATCGAGCGACCGCCGGCGCCAGTACGAGGCCGCCGAGGTGGCGGCGCCGAACACCGCCTGCCCCTTGTTGGTGCCGAGCGCGAGCTGCGGCGGCAGCCCGGCCGCCAGCAGCGCGGGGAGGCTCACCAGCCCGCCGCCCCCCGCGATGGCGTCGACCAGCCCGGCGCCGAACGAGGCGGCCACCAGGAGCGCGAGGAGGGCGGGGGAGAGCAAGGCGCCCGGCCAGGATACCCGTTGCTTCGGGCGCCCGGCACCCTAGGTTTGAGGACGTCATGACCAGCAAGACGAGATCGAAGCGCGACCCGATCCGGTTCGCCGTGATCGGCCAGGGACACTTCGCCCAGACGTCGATCCTGCCGGCGTTCGAGAACGCGCGGGGGTGCGAGCTGCGGGCCCTGTTCTCCGACGACGCCACCAAGCTGCGCGCGCTGCGCAAGCGGTACGGCGTGGAGTACGCGCTCCCCTACGACCAGCTCGCCGAGTTCCTGGAGTCGGGGGCGGTCGACGCCGTCTACGTGGCGGTCCCCAATGACCTGCACGCGCTGTTCGTCGAGCGGGCCGCCGGGGCCGGCGTCCACGTGCTGTGCGAGAAGCCGATCGCCGCCAACAGCGCGCAGGCGGCGCGCATGATCGCGGCCTGCGAGCGGGGCGGCGTCAAGCTGATGATCGCCTACCGGCTGCACTTCGAAGCGGCCAACCTGCGGGCGATGGAGCTCGTCCGCGGCGGCGAGATCGGCGAGCCGCGCTTCCTGTCGACCGTGTTCTCGCAGCAGGTGACGCCGGAGAACACCCGGACGCAGGCGGGGCACGCCGGCGGGCCGCTGCGCGACGTCGGCGTCTACTGCGTCAACGCCGCCCGCTACCTCTTCCGCGACGAGCCGACCGAGGTGGTCGCGCTCTCCGCGACCACGCGCGGCGACGCCCGCTTCCGGGAGATCGACGAGCAGGTGGGGGCGCTGCTCCGCTTCCCGGGCGAACGGCTGGCGCAGCTCACGTGCAGCTTCGGCGCCTACGGGCACTCCCAGTACCGGGTGGTGGGGACCAAGGGGACGCTGGCGCTGAGCCCGGCCTTCAACATGCGGGACCTGACGCTGGAGCTCGAGGTCGGCGGCAAGACGAAGACCAAGACCTTCAAGCGCCGGGACCAGGTGGCGCCCGAGCTGGAGGAGCTGGCCGCCTGCATCCGCGAGGGCCGCGACCCCGAGCCGTCGGGCCGCGAAGGGCTGGCCGACCTCAAGGTGATCGAGGCCATCGAGAGCTCGGCCAAGAGCGGCCGCCGGG
>DASZVW010000006.1:0-3482 GCA_035546895.1 Polyangia bacterium | reverse complement strand
CGCGTAGAGCGCGTCCATCTTGGCGACGGCGTCGTCGAGCTCGAGCAGCCGGATCCCCGCCAGATAGAGCGCCAGCGCGCGATCGAGCAGCAGGTGGTCGCGCGTCAGCCCCGCCGCCGAGACGTAGCAATAGGCCGCGCGCCGCGCGTCGCCGGCCTCCTCGTAGAGGCGCGCCAGCGCCTCGAGCCGCAGCTCGCGGTCGTCGCCGCCCCGGCTCTCCAGCCACTGCGCGGCGAAGGTCTTCCGCCGGCGCCCCAGCTCGGCGGGGACGTCCGTCTCCAGCAGGCGCCGCTCGATCGTCCGGCAGAACGACCAGGCCGTCTCCTCGGGGATGGCCGACCTCGCCACCCGCTGGACGAAGCCGCGCTCGCGCAGGCTCTCCAGCATCTGGTGGATCTCGGCGATGGCCGGATCGGGGGCGAACACCGCCGCCTCGTCGGGCGGCGCCGCGGCGAGCCGCCCGAGCGCCACCACGCCGCCGGTCCAGAACTGATCGCCGAAGATCGCCGCCCGCGCCAGCACGTCGCGCTCGGCGGGCGTCAGCACGGTGATGCGCGCGTGCGCCACCTCCTCGCGGGTGACCGCCGGGTGCAGCCGGGCGGCCCGCGCCCCGTCGAAGCGCCACCCCGCGCCGCCCGCCGCCAGGATCCCCTGCTCGCGGTAGGCCCGCAGGAGCTCGACCGCGAGCTGCGGGCTGCCGCCCGAGCCGTCGGCCACCGCCTCGGCGAGCCCCGGCGGCGGGTCCGCCCCCGGCCCGAGCTGCGCGGCGACCAGCAGCTCGAGCTCCAGCGGGGTGAGCGGCTGCAGCTCGATCCGGGTGTGGTTCCCGCCGCCGTGCCCCCAGCCGGGGCGCCGCACCAAGAGATCGGGCCGCGCGGTGGCGACGATCAGGATCGGCGCGTCGGTCAGCTCGGCGGCCAGCCCCTCGAGCTCGGCCAGCGAGTCGTCATCGGCGTCCTGCAGGTTCTCGCCGACGATCACCAGCGGGCGCGCGGCGGCGTCCTGCTCGAAGAACCGCCCGAGCACCGCGCGCGCCAGCTCGGCCCCCTGCTCGGGCCGCGCCGCCAGCGCGCTGCCGAGCGGGCTCTCCGGTAAGTCGAACCCCAGGTAGCGGCCGAGCAGCGCGGCCAGCTCCGAGATCCGCCGATCCCCGAACACCTCCTGCAGCTCGGCCCGGAACCGGAGCAGCGCCTCCTCCGGCGCCAGCGCCGAGAGCCCGAACCGGACGCGCAAGAGGTGCGCCAGCAGCGCGCCCCGCGGCGCGCTGGCGCCCACCGCCGGCTCGACCGCGGCGCGGACGATTCGCAGATCCTGGCCCGCGCGCGCGGCCACCCAGGCGTCGACGAGGCGGCTCTTCCCCAGCCCGTCCGCGCCCACGATGGTGACGGTCTGGGGCGCGTTGAAGCGCGTCGCCCGCCCGAGCGCCTCGTCCAGGACGGCCAGCTCGGCCCGCCGCCCGATGAACCCCGCCTCGTCCTTCTCCATTGGCCCTGTGTCTAGCCTCGACTGCGAGCGGCGTCCAGTCTCCGCCCTACGAGACGCCTCGACGCGCGCGCCCGAGCGGGCCCGGTCACATCTCGATGATCACGACGCCGCGCTGGGGCGCGTCGCGGTCTTCTTCGCGGTCCTCGTCCTCGGGCTCCGGGCGCCGGCGCTCGCGCTCGTCGCGCAGAGGTATCTCCAGCCGCGGCCGCTCATGGCGCCGCCGCTCCTCTTCCTCGCGACGACGGATCTGTTCGATGATCCAAGGTTCGAGCACGGCGACAGAGAACCTCTAGCTAAATGCCTGCAATATCTCTTCCTGTTAGTCAAGTTCGGCAATTTTGAGGCGAAACGTGAGTGGGCGAAAACCCTCACGTTCCTCGCCAGTTACGGGCTACTCCCCGTCCGGATCCAGGATCTTCCAGCGCCCCGCCTCGCGGACCAGGAGGACCTCCCGATCGGGCGCCACCGCGAGGCGCGCCTCGTCGCCGCTCTCGGCCATCGGCGCGCCCGAGGCCGCGCGGAGGCGCGCGAGCAGCGCGCGGTGCTCGTCCTTCCGCGCCCCCTCCCAGAACGCGCGCAGCCCATCCACGGTCAGCCCCGCCCGATACCGGTCGGGGACCAGCCGCAAGAGGACGTCGTAGCGGCGGGCCTCGGCCGCGCGGACGAACGTCCGCACCGCCGCCCGGGGCGTCCCCTGCCCCCACGCCTCGCCGACCGGTCCGTCGATCCGCCAGCGCCCCCCCTCGAGCACCAGCGGCACCTCCTCGCCGAGCGCCAGCGTGACCGCCACCCGGGGCGCGACCGCCGGCGCCTCGGCGGCCAGGCGCTTGCCGAGCGCGGCCGGCTCCTCACCCGCGCCCGTGAGCCCGGCGGCGAAGGCCTCGAAGGACAGGCGGCGCTGGAGCTCGGCCGAGGTGAGCTGATAGGCGGCCCGCAGATCGCCGCGCGCCAGCGCCGCGCCGAAGGCCGCCACCGCGGCGCCGGGCGCCTCCGGGCCGTGCGCGCAGCCGAGCGCCAGCCCGGTGCCGAGGGCGATCGCCGCCAGCGTGCCCGCGCGGGTCACGGCGTCTTCGGCGCCGCCTCGCCCGCCGGCGCCGGCCGCGACGACACGGTCAGGCGGTAGGGATCGTCGGTGTCGACGGCGCCGTGGCGGGGGACCACGCGGATCAGGATCGGCCCGCCGGGGACCGGCTGCCCGTCGATCCGCGCCGGGGCGCGCCGTCCGCCCTGGGCCCGGGCGAGCAGCGTGTTGTCCGGACGGGTGATCTCCACCTCGACGCCGCCGCGCTCGGGCGGGACCACCTCCAGGTCGAGCAGCGCCATCCCGTCGGTGCCGTAGCGGAAGAAGTCGACGTCGCCGCGGGCCAGGTAGCCGGTCACCGTGCCGTCGCCGATCGGCTGCGCGTGCGCCTGGTCGTCGTTGGGCTCCACCTCGCTGCCGGCCTTGGGGAGCTCGACGCGGGGGCGGAGGTTGTAGCGGGCGTCGGCGCTCCAGCCGAGATCGGTCCGCACCACCAGGTAGACGGCCGGATCGCCCGCGGGGAGGCGGACGTTGCGCAGGGCGACGCGCTCGCCCTTTCGCCCGCGCGCCTCCGTCAGCTTGTGCGCGTCGGCGCCGTAGAGCTGCAGCGAGGCGGCCACCTCGGGGACCGGGTCGAGGTCGACCGAGAGCACGCCCCCCTCCGGGATCCCGGCCGTCGGCAGGCGGTACCAGTCCTGATCGCGCCGCCAGCCGAGGTAGCCGACCGCCTCGCCCCCCGGCGCCAGCTCGGTGGCGTGGGCGGCGTCGCCGTTGGGCTCGATCTCCGCCCCCTGATCGTAGGGGGCGACGCGCACCACCAGCCGGTAGCCGCCCGTGCCCGCGGGCTCGCCCCCGGCGCGGACGCGGAGGAGGGTCGGCGCGGCCTCCCGGAGCGCCAGGTCGGGGATGGAGATCGCCTCGCCCGGCTGCCCGGCGGCCACCACCAGCAGGTGGCCCCCGGCGTCGAGCGCCTCCA
>DASZVW010000005.1:0-5525 GCA_035546895.1 Polyangia bacterium | reverse complement strand
GACGTGGCCGGCGCCGTGCCACTCGTGCTTGGGGTCGCGGGTGTGGATCTCGACCGCGCCGCCCATCGCGTTGCCGTAGTAGGCCGAGAAGTTGCCGGGGAAGAAGTCGAGCCCGGAGATGACGTCGGAGTTCACCACCGCGGTGAGCGCCAGGAAGTGGAAGAGGAGCGGGATCTGGACCCCGTCCATGTAGACCACGGTGTCCTGCGGCGCCGACCCGCGCACGATGAGCAGCCCGAGCCCGAACGGCGCCCGCGCCACGCCCGGGAAGTCCTGGATCACCTTGAGGACGTCCCCCTGCGTGCCGGGGACGGTGGTGAGCTCCTGGACCGAGACCTCGTGGACGGCCACCTCCTTCCGATCGCGCTGGCCGCGGACCACCGACTCGAAGGCGCCGTAGCGCTTGCGGTTCATCCGGTACTCGACCTCCTTCACCTTCCCCGCCTCGATGATCTCGTCGACGGCCAGGTTGTGGTGGGCGGTGGAGACGATGTGGATCTTGACCGGCCCCACCGGCAGGCCGCGCAGCACGAAGCGGCCGTCGGTGTCGGTCTCGGCGGTGGCGCCGGCGGCCTCCACGCTGGCCGCCACCACCGGATCGCGCGTGCCGCGCTCGACGACCCGGCCGATGAGCGAGACCGGCTTCTCCGACGTCGGGGGGGGCGGGGGCGGGGCCTTCTTGATGACGAACTCGTACCGGTACTCGATCTCGACGGCGGTCGGCTTGCCGCCGATGATGGCCGGCGAGAACTGGAACTGCTTGACCGCCGCCTCCGCGGCCGGCGCGAAGCCGGGGTGCGGTCCCGGATCGAGGACCTTGATCGCCCCCACCGCCCCCTTCTCGTCGATCACGATCGACATGGTGACGGCGCCGGTGATGCCGGCCTTCTCGGCGTCCGGCGGGTAGGCGGCGGGGACGAAGTGGACCAGGGCCGGCGGCTTGACCGCGGCCTCACCCCCGTCCGGGGTGGCTTGCGCCGCCGGGGCCGCGTCCGCTCCGCCGTCGGACGCCGCCGCGGGCGCGGCGCCGCCGTCCGGCGCCGCGGCAGCCTGGACCTGGAGCGTCGCCAAGAGGAGGGCGGCGGGGAGGGAGACCATCGTTCGAGGACAATGGACTACCGCGCGGGGCGTCGCGATGCCAAGGACCTTGCACACGGCCCCCCCCCGACTTCCTTTTCCGGAACCGGGGCCTGCGGTATAAACCGCTCCCTGTCCGCCAGGTTCTGGCGGAGCCTCCCGTTTCGCGCCGATTCCCCTATCAGGAGTTCTAAATGCTTGTAAAGACTACGTCTATCTTCGCTTGCGCCCTGTTCGCCGCCGCCTTGATCGTGGCCGGATGCGCCAAGCCGAGCAACACGACGGGCACCATGTCGTGCGGAGCGAGCCAGCTGGAGTGCGGTGGTTCCTGCGCCAACGTCCAGTCGGACAGCCAGAATTGCGGGGCGTGCGGGAACGCCTGCGGCAGCGGCAGCACCTGCGCGGCGGGCAAGTGCGTCTGCGCGGGGGGCCTGCTCTCGTGCAGCGGGGCGTGCGTGGCCTCGAACACCACGAACTGCGGGAGCTGCGGCAACGCCTGCGCCAGCGGGCAGGTCTGCCAGAACGGCGCCTGCAGCTCGTCGTGCGCGTCGGGGAGCATGAAGTGCTCGGACGGCGCCTGCAGCGCGGACAACGACGCCGCCCACTGCGGCACGAGCTGCGCCGTCTGCTCGGGCGGCTCGACCTGCAGCAACGGCACATGCGGTTGCAGCGTGGCCGGCCAGCAGCTGTGCGGTGGAAGCTGCATCGACACCACCTCGAACACCAGCAACTGCGGGAGCTGCGGCCACGCCTGCACCGCCGGCCAGACCTGCACCAATGGCACCTGCACCACCGTCAGCACCACCGGCACCGGCGGCTCGACGGGCACGGGCGGTTCGGGGACGGGCGGCGCGACCGGCAGCGGCGGCTCGAGCTCGGCGGGCGACCCGCCCGGCTACTACAAGACCGCCGACTGGGGCGTCACCAGCGTCGACTGGCACGGCTGTGTTTGGACGGGAAAGGACAGCACCGTCTCCGGAAGCACCACCAGCATCACGCCGATGGATTTCACGAGTGCGTCGAAGGAAGGCGGCCCCTACGAGGTCAGTGGGACCGTCTACAACGACTACAACGCCGTGGCGCTCCTGGGCTTCAACCTGAACGAGGCCACGACCGGAAGCGGCACCCAGTGCCAGTACAACGCGGCGGCGGCCTCACAGGCCGGACCTCCGGTCGCCACCATCCCGAGCTCGGCGACCGGTATCGCCGTGAACTGGACCGAGACGACCGCCCCGCCGACCTCGTTCCGCATCCAGGTGCAGGGTACAGACGGCGCTACCAACCCTGCGCATGTCTGGTGCGCGACGATCACTGATCCGACGGGACCAAGTTTCATTCCGTTCACCAGCTTCAATTCGAAGTGCTGGGATGGAACCGGCACGACGTTCAGCCCGACACAGAACCCGATCGACGCCGTTGCCTTCCTCGTCCCCGGGACGGTTGCTGAGAAGGCCCCATTCGACTTCAAGATCGTCGGGTTCGCACCCGGTACCAGTAAGACGGATGCGCCGGGAGGGGGGTCGTCGACCTGCGGAATGCTCTCTGGAACCCTCGGCTCCACCACGCCGTCGCAGGACGCCTCGTTCCAACGGGCTGCGGTGACCGGATCGGACTGCAAGGAGTACATCATCCAGAACAACAACTGGGGCAATCCGACTGGAAGTGCACAGGTCATCAACTACTCAGGAACCGGTTTTACCGTCGCGAGCAGCACCGGTTCTGGAAGCAGCGCGCCGGCCTCCTTCCCATCGACGTATGTGGGCGCGAACGGCAACGTCGCGAACGGCACTTACAATACCTGGGCCGACACCGGGCTACCGAAGCAGATCAGCTCCATGCAGAGCGCGATGACCTCGTTCGGCTGGTCGGGCGGCAAGAGCGGCGGACAGTACAACGTCACCTACGATGTCTGGTTCGCCAAGACTCAACCGACGGCCGGATCCTACAATGACGGGGTCTCCGGTTTCATCATGGTCTGGCTCTACCAGCCGAGTAACTTTCACCCCATCGGCAACAGTATCCGCACCGCAAGCATCGCGGGCCACACCTGGAACGTTTGGGTTGGACCTCGAGGTCAGGGGCAGGGATCGACAGGCGGTGTCAATGACGGCTCGGGCCGTCCGGTCATCTCCTACGTCATCAGCGGTTCGTCGCTTCCCAGCCTCTCCTTCGATCTGAAGGACTTCATCAATGACGCCGTTTCTCATGGCAGTTCGGACATGTCGGGTGGCGCGAGCGGGATTACTCAAGCATTCGCGAGTAGCTGGTACTTGACCGACGTCTTCGCGGGCTTCGAGATCTGGTCGGGCAGCGACGGAGTCGGCTTGAAGAGCACCGGATTCTCGATCGCTGTCAAATAGCGTCCGATATGGAACGGATCCTGGCGCGTCGTGTGGGAATCCGGCGCGCCAGGAGAGATCTCGTCGAAGGTGCCAGATCCCGTTCGAGACACCCCCTCCGGCTGCCGAAAACACCGCGCCCGTCGTCCATAGCGTCGGAACTTTGCTCCGAGCGCGGACATGACTGCCCCCTCTGTTCAACACTTCCGACCATTGCAGGAGGCATTCACCGCGCAGGGGCATGGCATTTTGTTTCGTTTCGAATTCAGCAGCCTTCCTGCCGCAAACAGCCTCGCTAATTTCTTTTGCAGCGCCTGGCAAATCTCGTGGAGTACCTACGTCCTAATGTCACAGACGGCTAATCCCAGCTGAACTCGTAGCGCAGGTACAGCTCGTCCCCCACGCGCTCCAGCGACGCCAGCCTCGGGGCGGGGATCTGGTCGGGGGGGAAGCCGGGGCCGCCGGCGAGGGTGGGGGCTCGGGCGCCGCCGAGGATGCGGGGGACCAGGGTCAGGTAGAGGGCGTCGACGGCGCGGGCGGCGAACAGCTCGGCGCAGAGGGCGCCGCCGCCTTCGCAGAGCAGGGTGCGGACGCCGCGGCGGGCGAGCCAGGCGAGGAGGTCGGCGGTGTCGACGCGGTCGGGGGCGAGCTCGACGAGCTCGGCGACGGGGCTCAGGCGGGCGCGCGTCTCGCGGGGCATGAGGGCGGTGTGGACGACGACCGACGGGCCGCCGCGGGCGGGGTCGAACATCCGCATGTCGGGCGACAGGCCGTGGCCGGCGGTGGTGACGACGATGCGGGCGGGCTCGGGGGCGCCGCGGGCGCGGCGGGCGGCCTGCTCGTCGGCGGGGATGGCCAGGTCGGGGTTGTCCGCGCGCAGGTTGGAGGCGCCGATCAGGACGGCGTCGGCCTGGGCGCGCAGGGAGACCATCCGGCGGAAGTCCTCGCGCTGCGGGGACATCATGAACTTGCCGTGGCGCAGGCCGGGGGCGGGGTTGATCTTGCCGTCGACCGAGGAGGCGAAGTTGACCAGCACCCGCGGGCGGGCGGCGTCGGGCGGCGCGGTCATCGGAAGGCCACCACCACGGCCGCCAGGATGAGGGCGAACGAGAGCAGGTAGCGCGGCTGCACCCCCTCGCCCAGCCAGAGCGCGGCGAAGATCATGAACACCACCAGCGTGATCGCCTCCTGCATGATCTTCAGCTGATAGCCGGAGAGCGAGCGGTAGCCGATGCGGTTGGCCGGGACCTGCAGCGTGTACTCGAAGAAGGCGATCCCCCAGCTCGCCAGGATCGCCAGGATGAGGGGCGCCTTGCGGAAGCGGAGGTGCCCGTACCAGGCGACGGTCATGAAGCTGTTCGAGAGCAGGAGCAGGCCGGCAGCCTTGAGGCGGTTGTCGAGCGGCATGGCCGCAGTGTAGCCACGACCACCGCCGGCGAAGGGCCCTTTCGGCACGTTTTCGCGGCGGCGGCGGGGGCGGGTGTGATAGTGCTGGGGGCTTCGAGGGGGTCGAAGCGATGAAGATGCGCGCGGGAACAGCGTCGATGGCCGTGGGGGCCGTGTTGATGGTCGCAGCCGCCGGGTGCGGCAGCAGCGCCAAGCCGGCCACCCCGATGTGCTTTTTCAACAGCGACTGCACCAAGTACCAGCCGGCGAACCTGGTCTGCGCCCTCGAGTATTGCGTGGCCCAGTGCCACACCTCGGCGGACTGTCCGTCGGGCGAGCGGTGCGTGAACGTGAGCGCCAGCAAGGCCGACGGCGGTGCCGCCGACGGCGGCGGGGCCGACGCCGGCGCGGCCGTCGGGACCGCCTGCCAGGCGCCCGAGGCGACCAGCTGCCACTACAATAGCGATTGCCACGATCCGCTGCTCGTCTGCGGGAGCGACGGGCAGTGCCGCAACCAGTGCCAGAGCGACGTCGACTGCCCCGGGGGGATGCTGTCGCCGCCCACGGAGGTCTGCACCAGCATCAGCCACCTCTGCGTCGATCCGGCCATCGACAAGGACTACACCCCGAACACCACGGAGCTGACCACCACCGACGGCGGCGCCACCGGCGTGGGCGGCAGCGGCGCGACCGGCAAGGGCGGGGGAGGCGGCAGCGGCGGCG
>DASZVW010000004.1:0-19090 GCA_035546895.1 Polyangia bacterium | reverse complement strand
AATGCTGTCGACGTCGGAGCCGGTCTCCGCCGTCGAAATCACCTTGCTGGTCGCGAGGTCGACGACGGTGGCCTGGCCCTCCGCGCAGCCCGCGAACAGCCAGCCGCGCTTGGCATCCAGGGCGATGCCTCGTGATTCTCGGCAGCCGTTCCGCCACGTCGACACCACCTTGCGAGCCTTCACATCGATGGTGAAGCTCTGCCCGGCCCAGGTGTGGCTATACGCCCGACCGCGGTCCGCATCGATCACGAGCGATTCGGGTCCGTCCGGCACAGCGATTATCGCGACATGAGCGAGCCCCCCAGCGGCCTTCGGGTCCAGTCTGAGGACTTCGATCTGCTTTCGTCCGGGCTCGGTCACCCAGATCTCGCCGATTCCGGGGACGGCGCGAACGTAGTCGGGGGCCGCGACCAGCTTGATCGATCCGACGATGGAGCTTGTCTTGGCGCTCACGAGCTTCAGTTCTCTCGTCCCGCGGTCCGTGGCCACGATTCGCCCGTCCGCTCCCGGCAACTCGGCCGCGGAGGTGGTCCCTTGACCATGCCCGCCGACGAACGAAGCCGCGGAGCTGAAACCTGCGATGGACACGACCGCTTTAGTCGCGGGGTCGATCAGGTCCAGGCGGCCCGTCCGGCCGGCTGGGACCAGAATCCGCTTGAGGCCAGGAGCGTACTGAAGATCGTCGTAGCCGATTCCTTTCGCCCCGTCGGGAATGGCCACGCTCTGAGCCTCGGGAGCGCTTGGCGCTCCCCCAGCGCGACCCGCAATCCCGAGCATCACGACCACAAACAGCGATCTGAAGGTTCTCATCGGCGCTCCCTACCGATCGGCGTTAGAGCCGGTAAAGGTTGTCTCCTATCCAGTCGAGCGGTCGGGGAAAGTCGACCAGCGCCTCGGCCGGTCCGGGATAGCTGCGGCACCAGTTGATGAACGCCTGGGCACTCAGGACGTGCTCGATGGCGACCTCTTGGACGATGGGGTTGTCCGGATGCAAGCGCGCGTACACCTCGAATCCCTGGGTCGGATTGCGCACCGCCCACAGCACGAACTCTCGAAACGCCTCGGGCTTCTCGCTCTCCCACCGCAAGAAATGTCGCATGGCCTTGATATGAGACCGACTCCAGTTGGCGAGCTGGTGCGCAGGTTCCCGATTCTGATCTGCCCAGCGAGCGACAGACTGCGCCGATGGCGTCGTCGCGGCGCAACTCAAAGAGATGCAAGCCGACAAGACCGCGGTTATTGGGAAGCGGCTCAGCGGCACGGATGCAACGTCTCCCTCACGACCGGGTCGCTTGCAGGCTGCGGAGCAGGTTGGCTCGCTCGCTCGAGACCGAAAACGAAACGCCTCCGTCCGCGGTGTTCTCCGCCAACACTTCGAGCCGCAAGGTCGCGGCGATCGTCTGCACGAGCGCGAGCCCGATGCCACAATGGATCCCGTCGCTGCGCGCCTGGTCCCCGCGGAAGAACCGCTCGAACAGGTGGGGAAGGTGTCCCTCGGGGATGGGCGGACCACTGTCGTAGACCTGCAGCAGCCCTTCGCTTCCCGGCGCCGGGCGCCGCACGACGATCTCGCCGCCACGCGCGGCGTACGTGACCGCGTTGGAGAGCAGGTTGGCGATCACCAACCGGAGCTGCTCGGGATCGCTGTTCATCTGGGCGTCCGGATCGAGCTCGTTTCGAAAGCGCAGCTCGCGCCGTCCGGCCGCTTCGGCCAGCGGTGACCAACAGGCGTCGACGAGCGCGCGCAAGCCCACCGGGACCTCACGGACGGAGACTTGCCCGCTGTCGAAGCGCGCGAGCGCCAGCAGGTTCTCGCAAAGCGCCTGCATCTGTCGGACGACGATGTCGACCTCGGTGAGCGCCTGCGAGAGCTCGGGGGCCGTGCGTTCTCGGGAGCGGGTGACATCCAACGTGACGCGCAAGGCGCCGAGTGGCGTCCGCAGCTCGTGACTGACGTCGGCGGTAAAGCGCTTCTCGCGCTCCAAGGAGGCCGTTACCCGTGCGAGCAGCTCGTTGAGCTTGTCGACGAGTGGCTCGAGCTCGCTCGGAAGTTCGGCGGCCGGTGCGATCGGCGCCAGCCTGACCGGATCGAGGCGCCCGATCTTCGCGCCGAGATCGCGGGTCGACCGCAGGCCGCGGCTCACCGCCAGAAGGCCGACCGCCGACGCCCCCAGGAGCGTCAAGCCCGCGAGCCCCAGCAGCCATCGTCGGACCGACGTCAGAGCCCGCGCGAGACTCTCCGTCCCGCGCGTCACCGCCACCACGACCGCCCGGTCCGATCGGCGGGGTGTGGTCCCCTCCACTTCCACCCGCAACGGCTGCCGGAGGTACACCGTACGGCCAGGGCGACCGTCGAGCAGGGCCCCGCTGCTGAACACAGGCGCGGACGGGCGGCTCGGGGGGCGGGCCAGATCCTTGCCGCCGAGCGTGGGCGAGCGCGCGATCACCGTCCCATCGTCGAGCCACGCCTCGTAATAGGCGGGCAACTCCGCCCGCTCGAACTCGGGCAGCGACTCGTATTCGAAGTCGGTCCCGCCCCCCTCGTCCTCGGCCATCCCCGCTATCGCCGTCGCGTCGTCGAGCAGGCGGTCGTCGAACTGGCGCTGAAGGGCCCCCGTCACGACGGTGTTGATCACGGCCGACAGAGTCAGCAGCGAGATCGCCAGAACGGCGACCAGGGACACGGTCAGGCGCGACCGGAGAGATCTGCTCACCGCGGCGTCTCCCCGTCCAGGGAATAACCGAGCCCGCGGTGGGTCCGGATCAAGCCCTCGCCGAGCTTCCGGCGCAGGTAGCCGACGTAGACGTCGATGACGTTGCTCGAAGGCTCCGAAGCGAAGTCGTAGACGTGCTCCCACACCTCCGCCCGAGTGACGATCTGGCCCCGACGGAGGACCAGGTACTCCAGCAAGGCGAACTCTCGGGCCGACAGCGCGATGGCTTGCCCGCGGCGCCTGGCCGTCCGCGCCGCCAGATCGATCTCCAGATCGGCTACCAGCAGGAGATTCGTCGAGGCGCGGTACCGACGCCGGATGACCGACCGCAGGCGCGCGAGCAGCTCGTCGAACGCGAACGGCTTCACCAGGTAATCGTCCGCGCCGGCGTCGAGCCCGTCGATCCGATTGGGCACCTGGTCGCGGGCGGTCGCCACCAAGATGGGCGTGGCGGAGCCTCCCTCCCGGAGGCGCCGCAGAACGCTCATTCCGTCGGTCCCCGGGATCATGAGGTCAAGCACCATGGCGTCGTACGGCCCCGCGGCCGCCAAGGCCAGCGCCTGGTCCCCGTTGGCCGCCCGATCGACCGCGTAGCCGGCTTCGCGCAGCCCCTGGATCATGGACCTCGCGAGCGGCTCGTAGTCCTCGACCACCAGGATCCGCATCGCCCTGAGTATCCCTCTCAGGGCGCCGGATCGTAAGCGGAGCGGCGGCCAATCATTCTCATCCTGCTCTCATGTTGGCCCGCTAGAAATGGAGGGTGCTGGCTAGCTGCCTGCTCGGAGCCGTTCTCCTCGCCGCCGACGCCCCGCCGGCCGGCTCCAACCCGACCGCCTCGGCCATCTCGCTCGCGGACGCCCGCGCCCGTGCACTGGGGGCGGGCCCGGACGTCGTCCTAGCGGATCTGCGGGCGCAGCTCGCTCGCACTGAAGTCGAGGTCGCCGGAGCGCTGGCCAACCCGACACTCGGCGTACAGACCGCACGGCTGAGCGCTAAATTGACCGCCAGCCTCGGTGTCCCTCTTCCTCTCTTTGGACAGCGGCAGACGGCAGTGGCCGCCGCGGGTGCCAGCGCCGAGGCAGCGCACCTGGACATCGATGCCAGCCGACTCGATGCCCGCTGGAATGCGACCCACGCCTGGCTCGACCTCTGGGAGGCTCAGGAGAAGGCCTCCCTCCTCGACGCCGCAGCCACCGACATGGGGAGGCTCGCCGAGATCGCCCAGGAACGTTTCGCCGCCGGCACTGGCCCGAACGTGGACGTGATCCGGACAGGCGGCGACCGCGCTCGCGCGCGGGCCGAGGCCACCGCGGCGGCCGGGGTCGTTCCGGGATTCGCCGTCCGTCTGGCGGTCTGGCTGGGGCCGGACACGCCGGGAACACTGCAGGCTACGGGCCCCATCGAGCTCGGACCGCTCCCCTCCGAGCCCGAGGCGATGAAACGGCTTTACGCCCAGCATCCGGCCCTGCGGCGCGATCGCGCGCAGGCCGAGGCGGCGGCGGCCCGCGTGCGGGCGGAGCAGCGATCGCGCTGGCCGGTGGTCACCGCCAACCTGGCGGTCGCCGCGGGCGATCCGACGCTCCCGGGAACGGACGTCCTGGCCGGGGTGTCCTTCGATCCGCCGCTGCTCAATCAGCGCAAAGGGCCGATCGCGCGCGCGCGCGCCGAGCAGACGCTCGCCGACTGGACCACCGAGATCGATCTCCGCCGCCTGGCGGCCGACCTCGTCGCCGGTTACCAGCAGAGCGAAAGCGCCGCGGCGCGCGCGCGCACGCTCACCGACGACGTCATCCCAGCGCTGGAGAAGGCGCGCCAGATGACCGAGGAAGGTTACCGGGATGGACGCGTCGATCTGCTGCGCCTTCTCGAGGCGCAGAGCGCCGTCCGCGACGCCAAGATCGCCTCGGTCGAAGCGCGCGCCGCCTGGCAGCGGGCGAGGGCCGACGTCGAGCGCGCCGTCGGCGCGCTGCCGGCCGGAGGGACGTCCTCTGGACCCTAGGTGCCGCGCCCTCGCGCTCGTGCTGCTGACGCTCGGCGGTGGCTGCCGCGGCTCCGGCGAGAGCCCGCCCGAGGCACACCGGAGCGTCCACTGCGACGAGGCCAAGCCGATGACCGTGGTCGATACCGTCGAGATCCGCGGGACGGTCGCTCCCCTTCCCGATCGCGACGCCCAGGTGTCGGCGCAAGTTCCGGGGCGGGTCGTCCGCCTGTTGGTCCGCGAAGGCGACCGGGTAACGGTCGGTCAGCTCCTCGCGAAGCTCGACGACGGTCCGCTCGTCGACGACCTCCATGCCGCCGAGGCGGCCCTCGCGAAGACGCGGGTCGAGGTCCGGAACGCGGAGGCGACGTCCGCCCGCGTGGAGCGGGTCTACGAGCACGGAATCGCCGCCAAACAGGAGGTCGATGATGCGCGCGCCCGCGCCCAGTCGGCCGGTGCGACCTCCAGCGAGGCGGAGGCCGCCGCGCGGCGCGCCCAACGGCAGGTCGAGCGAGCGGCCATCCGAAGCCCGCTGCCCGGAGTGGTGGTGCGGCTTCTGCGTCGGCCCGGCGAGCTGGTCGACGGCACGCCGGCGACGCCCATCGTCGAGGTCGCCGATCCGAGCCGACTCGAGCTCGTCGCTGACGTGCCCGCGAGCGATCTGGTGCGGCTCCAGAAGGATCAAACGGCCGACGTGGCGATCTCGGCGTTGCCAGGGGCTCCGCTGACGGCGAAAGTCGCCGCCGTTTCGCCTTCCGTTGATCGGACCACCGGCCTTGGCGTGGTCCGCCTGGCGCTGCCCGAGGGGAGTCGCCTGCCGATCGGGGTCCTCGGTACGGCGCAGGTGCAGATTGGCGCTGCGCGGGCGTCCGTCGGCGTCCCCTCGCCCGCCGTCCGCTCGGGCACCGGCGCGGAAGTCGAGGTGGTGCTCTGCGGGGCCGACGGGCACGCGCACGTCCGGCGAGTTCCGCGAGGCGTTTCGACGGGCGGGCGTACGGAGACGCCGGGGCTCGAGGCCGGCCAGCGCGTGGTCGTGTCGCCGGTGATCGGTGTTAGCGACGGCGAGCCGATCGAGATCGAAAAATGACCGGTCTTTTGAGGTCCCGACGGGGCCTGGTCTGGTTCCTGGCGCTCGGCCTGGCCGCCAGCGGTGCCCTGCTCGTCACGCGGATGCCGAGCGGCATCTACCCGGAGATGGATTTCCCGCGCATCGTCGTCGTGGCCCGCGGCGGCGACGCACCGGCGCAGCTCACGCAGGCGACTCTCGGGCGGCCGCTGGAGGTGGCGTTGGCGACCGTGCAGGGGATCGAGCGCGTGAAATCGCGCGCCATCCGGGGCGCGGTGGAGATCTCTTTGCTGTTCGCGCCCGGTACGGACATGTGGCGCGCGCTCCAGCTCACCGAGTCTCGCGTGGGCGAGACGCGCTCAGCGCTGCCGGCGGGGACGGATCTCGTCGTCGAGCGGCTCACCACCACCTCGTTCCCGGTGGTCACCTTCAACGTGACGGGCCCAGTCGACTCCCGCCGGCTGCGCGACCTCGCCGAGCTGGTCCTCCGGCCGGTGATCTCTCGCGTCCGCGGTGTCGGGCGAGTCGAAGTCCTGGGTGGTGACGTCCGGGAGATCGAGATCATTCTCGACCCGTCCCGCACCGCGCCCCTGCGACTTTCGCCGACGAAGATCGCGGAGAAGGTCCGGGAAGCCTCCGTGCTCCAGGCCGTCGGCCGCTTCGACGACGCCCACGCGCTCGTGACGGTCATGGCCTCCGGCGAGCCGCACGAGGCCACCGACCTCGGTCGAATCCCGGTCGCGGTGGGCTCGGACGGCAGCCCGGTGCCGCTTTCCGCCATCGCCACCATCGAGGAAGGCGCGGAGGATCGGCTGCTGCGGGTCTCCGCGCCCGAAGGCGACACGGTGCTGGTCAGCGTGAGCCGCCTCCCCGGAGCCAGCACGCCCGAAGTCGTCTCCCGGGTCCGCGCGGCGGTCGCCGAGACGGCCCGGTCCTTCCCGACAGGGGTCTCGGTGAAATCGGTCTATGACCAGGCCGTCCTGGTCGACGAGTCGATGCGTTCCGTCCGCGACGCCATCCTGATCGGGATCCTGCTCTGCGTGGGCGTGATCGCCCTGTTCCTCCGCGATCTACGAGCCGGCCTCGTGGCCTCGGTCGCGGTGCCTATCACGCTCGGGATCACCTTCATTCCGGTCCACCTGGCGGGACAGAGCCTCAACCTCATGTCGCTGGGCGGGCTGGCCATCGCGATCGGCCTCGTCGTCGACGACGCCATCGTCGTGGTGGAGGCGCTGCGCCGGCGGATCGAGAAGGGCGATCCGGTCGACCAGGCCGCGTCGGGTGCCCTCAGCGACCTGCGTAGCGCCCTATTGGGGACGACCGTCACGACGGTCATCGTCTTCCTGCCTCTCGCCTGGCTGCAGGGAATCGTGGGTCGATTCTTCCAGGCGCTGGCCGGGACGCTCGGCGCGGCCGTGTTGCTCTCGCTCGCGGTGGCGGTCACTGTCGTACCGCTGGCCGCCCAGCGGTGGATGCGCGCCCCCAAGGCTAAGCGCTCCCCCTCAACCGCCTACGCCCGGCTCTACGCCCGCCTCGTGACGCCTCTGCTCAAGCGTCCTTGGCTGGGGGTGGCGATCGCCGTTCTGATGCTCGCCCTCGGCGCGGTGGCCGCCCGCCGCGTGGGAACGGAGTTTCTCCCCGAGATGGACGAGGGGGCCTTCGTCCTCGATTACTTCCTGCCCGCCGGGACGTCGCTCACCGACACCGACGCCGTCGCCCGCAAGCTCGAAGCCGTCCTCAAGTCACTCCCCGACGTCGCCACCTATTCTCGGCGTACGGGTGCAGAGCTCGGCCCTGCCGCCGCCACCGAGGTGACCCGCGGGGACATCATGGTCAGGCTCAAGCCCGCCTCCGAGCGCGAGCACTCGGCCGAGGAAGTGATCGACGAGGCGCGCGGCCGCGTCGCCCGCGAGGTGCCCGAGGCGCGCGTTGAATTCGTACAGGTCTTGCAGGACATCCTCAACGATCTCTCGGGCACCCCCCGGCCGCTCGAAGTCAAAGTGTTCGGCGACGACTATGAGACCCTCCACGGGCTGGCGTCCGACATCTCCGGGCGCCTCGAGGGGATCCCGGGGCTGGTCGACCTCTATCGCGGCTTCGAGGGGGACGCCCCCGAGCTCCGTCTACGCTTCGATCCGGACGCCGCCGCGCGCATCGGCGTTACCGACACGGATGTCGCGACCGACCTCGACGCGGCTCTGCACGGGCAGCAGGCGGCGACGATCCTCCGTCCCGACCGCCCGATTGGCGTCCGCGTGCGCTATGCGGACGCCGTCCGCTTCGACGGCCGGCAGATCCAACAGCTCCCGGCCCCACCGAGCAGCGGCACGGGAATCGTCTCGCTCGGCGCTGTGACCCGGTTCGAACGCGTCAGCTCGCCGAGCCTCCTGCTACGCGAGAACCTGCGGCCGACCGTGGTAGTCACCGCCGATCACGAGAAGCGCGACCTCGGCTCGGTCGCCGCGGACGCCCGGCGCCGTCTGCGCGATCTCCGTTTGCCGGAGGGGTACACCATCGAGCTCGGTGGCCAGGTCAAGGCGCAGGAGGAGACCTTCCGGGACTTGACGCGGGTGCTCGGGTTCGGCCTCCTCGCCGTCTTCGCCGTCCTCCTGGCGCAGTTCAAGCACGCCCGGACGGCGCTGGTCGTGCTTGGCGCTGTTCCGCTCGCGGTCGTGGGCGCCATCGTCACGCTCGTGCTTTTTTCGATCCCGCTCAACGCCTCGTCGCTCATGGGGTGCGTTCTGCTGGTGGGCCTAGTCGTCAAGAACGGCATCCTCTTGCTGGAGCAGGCGGAACTGCGCTGGGCGGAGGGCATGAGCCTCGACGCCGCTCTCCTCGAGGCCGGATCGGTCCGGATGCGTCCGATCGTCATGACCACGCTCGCGACCATCGCCGGCCTCACCCCCCTCGCTCTCGGGATCGGCGCCGGCGCCGAGATTCAGCGTCCCCTCGCCGTTGCCGTCATCGGCGGGCTCGTGCTCTCGACGGCAGTCAGCTTGTTCCTGATGCCAGCGTTTCTACGCCTTTCATTCTGGGGTCGCGCCGGGTCTCCGCCTGCCGGCGCTCCGGTCGAAACGGAAGCCGGTAGGCCCTCTCCCTCTCGGTGAACCACGGCTTCGCGGGTCGCCACCGAGCGACAGGTTTCGACTCCCGGCGCCGCGGATTCGAATTCCGAGTGGGAGACCTCCTCACCCGCCCGTAGCAGAGCGCTGTACTTCAGCATTTCCCTTGGTTTCCTGTACGAGCTCGCGGGCCGCGACGAGCGCAGAGGGGAAGTCCGGCCGGATCAGGACGCGCCACGGTCTCTTGGCCAGAGCGGCGCGCTGGATGAGTGCGGAGGGCTGTCTCTGAAGCCCGCTCAGCACCGTCGCGCATCCGTGTTTCGAGAGCGTCGCCAGCGCGCTTTCGAGCGCCACCAAGCCCGTCGCATCCATCACGGGCACGTGATCGAGGCGGATAATCAGTACCTTCACCCGATTGGCGATGGTCCCAAGGCTTCCCATTGCCTTCTGGGCGGCCCCAAAGAACAGCGCGCCGGCGACGTCGTAGAGCGCGACGCTGTTCTTGAGATCGGCGGGAATCTCGAAAGATCCGGATTCCGGTTCGTCTTCGGTCAGTCGGGCGTGGGTAATCTCGGCCATCCGCCGCATGAACAGGAGCGCGGCCAAGACGACGCCGACCGACACCGCGACGACCATGTCGAAGACCACGGTGAGCGTGAAGCACGTCAGTAGCACGAGGACGTCGCTCCGCGGCGCGACGCGGACCACGTGGCCGAAGTGTTTGACCTCGGACATGTTCCACGCGACGAGGAGTAGGAGTGCCGCCAGCCCCGCCATGGGCAGGTAACCGATCAAAGGCGCCAGCACGATCACGGCCGCCAGCACAGTCACAGCGTGAACGATCGCAGCGATCGGAGACCTCGCCCCGGACCGGATGTTGGTCGCCGTGCGCGCGATTGCTCCGGTGGCCGGGATGCCGCCGAGGAACGGCGTCACGACGTTGCCGATGCCCAGCGCCAGCAGCTCGGCGTCGGGATCGTGCTTCGTCCCGGCCATCCCGTCCGCGATGACGGCCGACAACAGCGACTCGATGCCGCCGAGCATCGCGACCGCGAAAGCGCCCGAGAGGAGCTCACGTAACGTGGTGAAAGACAGCTCGAAGGCTACGCCTCCAGGGCCCGGCTGACGCCAGGGCCACACCGGCAGCGGTGGAAGCGGCGGAACACCAGCCACCACGTGGCCGCCGACCGTCGCGTGGAATCGACTAGCGATGGTGGCGACGTTGTGGCCCGGAAACGCGTGGTTCACGATCGCCGCTAAGCACCCTGCGATCGGAATCGCGATTAAGGGCGCTGGAACTCGCTTGGTTGCCTTCGGCACCGCGATCAGCAGCGCAAGCGTTATGGCTGCGACAGCAAGCTCGGCGACGGACGCAGAGCCCCTCGCCTGCCACATCGCCGCGATGCGATCGAAGAAGGTTTCGGGCGTGCGGGTCAAGTGAAGGCCGAACACGTCCTTGATCTGCAGCGTCGCGATCACTGTGGCGATGCCCGCCGTGAATCCGGTGGTGACGGGGTGCGGGATGAACTCGATGAGCTGGCCGAGGCGGCCGAGGCCCATCGCAATGAGGATCAGCCCTCCCATGACTCCCGAGACCAGCAACCCCGCCATGCCGAACTTGGTGTAGATGGGAGCCAGGATCACGATGAAGGCCGCTGTGGGTCCGGTCACCTGCATACGCGAGCCACCCAGCGCCGCGACGACCGCGCCGGCGACGATCGCCGTGTAGAGCCCGTGCTGCGGCGCAGCTCCGACTGCGATGGCGAGCGCCATCGCCAGCGGAAGCGCCACGATACCGACGACCAGGCCGGCAAGGACGTCCGCCCGAAAATCGGCCCGCCGGTACCCTTCGCGTAGAGTGGCTCGCAGAGCCGCGGCCGGCAGGTCCTTCGCCCGAATCGGCCCCAGCGACGATTGATATCGAGTTCTAGCCATGGTCTTCGAGGAACACCTTTCTGAGCCGAAGTTCGGCGCTCATCTGCTCTTGGGGGAACCTTCTGATCGGGTGCCCAGACCCAGAGCGACGTCTACCGTACGGCTGAGAACCTCGGGCAACACCGGACACCGAAGCACGCCGATCGTTCGCCCCTTCCAGGCCGTGAGAGGCTCGCCGCTCCTAGGACGAAGGGCCAACACCGGCGTGCGAGGCCGCAGCCGGTCGATTCTGTCGAGAACCGCCGTCACGCACGCGACCTCGGTCTCGGGGCACACGAGGACGAGGCTCACGGCGACGTCACGGAGCGCCAGCTCGGCGGCATTGATGTCGGTGACGCGAAGAAGGATGAGGTCCGCGCGTTTGACGAGCGGGTCCAGGAGATCGTCCGTTTCAGCGGATGGCTGGGCGAGCACCAGCAATGGCGCGCGGTCCGCTGGCTCAGTCCCGGCCGACGACTTGGTTCGGTTCGTGTTCAACGGGCCCCCGCGGTCCCCGGTAGGGAGGCATATGGCGTGCCAGCTCTTTAGCCAATGAGCTTGGGGTCGACAAGAGGTGCGCGTGCCGTTTCAGCCGGTCCCCTGCCGGATCAGCAATCAAGCCTGGGCGGATGATCTCTTTCCACGCGGCTTTACCGATAGTCGCAGCGTGTGGATCTTCGTGTACAGCGTCCGCAGACCGATTCCAAGCGTGCGGGCCGCTTCATTCTTGGTGCGGGCGCGGGCCAGGTGCTCAGTGATCAAGATGCGCTCCGCCTCGGCCAGGGTGGCCTTCGCGGGTAGGGAGATCGCGTCGAGCGCCTCTCCGTTCGTTGGCCCTTGCTGCCACGGCGTCGGCTCTCCTGACAACTGTACGGTTTCGAAGTCTCCCATCCCGATGGTGTCGCCCGTCGCCATGACCGCAGCGCTCTCGACCGCGTTCTTCAGCTCGCGCACGTTCCCGCGCCAGTCGTAGTCGGCCAGGCGCCGCAACGCCTCTGGGGAGATCCCTTTGATCTTCCCCTCGTTCCGGTGATTGAAGTCCGCGATGAACGCATCGATGAGCGCCGGAATATCCTCCCGCCGTTCCCGGAGCGGGGGAACCCGGATCGTGACCACCTTGAGCCGGTAGTAGAGATCTTCGCGGAAGCGCTTTGCCGCGATCGCCTCGTCGAGGTTCCGGTTGGTCGCGGCGATCAGGCTCAGATCGACCTTGATCTTGCCGGTGCCGCCCACTCGCCGGAACTCGTTCCGTTCGATGACGCGCAGCAGCTTGGCCTGCGTCGAAGGGTCCAGCTCGGCTATTTCATCGAGGAAGAGCGTGCCGCCATCGGCGAGCTCGAACAGGCCCTTCTTCCGGTCATTCGCTCCGGTGAAGGCACCGCGCTCGTGCCCGAATAGCTCGTTCTCGAGGATGTCCCGGCCGAGCGTCGCGCAATTGAGCGGCACGAAGAGGTGATTCTTGCGGGGCCCGGTTGCGTGTAGCGCTCGGGCGATCAGCTCCTTGCCCGATCCGCTCTCGCCCAGGAGGAGGACATTCGTCTTGTAGCGGCCGATGCGGGCTATCGCGGCGTAGACCTTCGCCATCGCCGGTGAGCGGCCCGTCAGTCCCAGATACCCGAGAGTCGGCGCGGCCGGCGGCCGGGAGTCCGCTTCCGACGTTTCCGCGACCAGACGCTTCAACCGCGACAAGATTAGTTCGGCGGTGAAGGGAGGGGCGATGAAGTCAGCGGCGCCAACCTGCATGGCATCGACGGCTTCTTGAAGCGTCGCCGTCGCGCCGAGGACAAGGACCGGGAGATCTGACCGCTTCTCGGCCGCATGAACGATCAAGGATTGGAGCGCCGCTTTGCCAAGTGTCTGAGCCACGAACACCAGCGTCCAGGCCTTGCGATCGAGAGCAGCGAGCGCCTCCGGCTCGGTCCCGACGGCCTCGACCTCGAAACCAGCCTCGAGAAGAATCTTCGCGACCGGTCCATCGGCGCTCCGGCCCACCATCAAGCACGGACGTCCGTAGCCCGGAGAGCGCAACTTCGGCATGGCCGCAACCTAGCATGCCGAATCGGCAAGGCTCGGCGACAAAGCAGTCCACCAGGCGGAGCGGACGTGAGTCGACCGCCGTGAGTCGGTGACGTCGCCGCCGCGACGGAGCGCTACTTCTTAACCCAGAGCTCGAGCTCGTCGTTCCCGGCGGGCTCGACGTGACGAAACTCGTACCCCGCAGGCAGGAGGCCGCCGAAGCCGTGAAAGGTGACGACCACGACCGGCGGCGCCATCGCAGCGAGGTTGTTCATCGTCGAATTGACGAAATGTCGGTACACGTCCCTCGATCGTTCGAGGCCGCCGTCGATCTGAACGAGGAACCTGCTGATTTGCTCGTAGAAAGGGTTGTAGAGGTAGACGCCGTTGAACCCCTCGAACGAGAAGCTGTCGACGCTCGCGGGCACGAAGGTGGCGCGGTCCGCGCCCAACCTGAGCGCCGCCTGCCTCCCGACCTCCACGAGGTAACCGCGCCGCTCGACCCCGACAAACGCCGCTTCGGTCGACAGTGCCCCGGCGATGCAGAACTTGCCGGCGCCCGAGCCTACGTCCAGGACTCTGGTCGCGCCGGCACTGGTGAGGAGCTGCGCGGCCCGCACGGCCACCAGAACTGGTGTCCAGTGCTGCTGCGACAGATCGCGGATCTGGCTGTCATAGACGCTGTCAAACTCAACGTCCGATGAAAGGATCCCTGGGGGAGGTGGTATGGCGGTCCCTCGTGAAGTCTCCGGCACCGGACTCGATCCCGCCGGGTCAGCTCGCGCTCGCGAGTGAGCCGGCCGTCGCCGGAACGAGAACTCGCTTGCAGTGGGGGCAGCGGTGGGCGGTCAAATCTCGGATCATCGCGTTCGCCTGCGCCGTCGGCAGCCGCATGTGGCATTCACCGCAGGCGCTGTTGACGAGTGTGGCGATGGGGGGCGAGACATCTCTGCGCGCCAGGGCATCGAGGAGCCTACCCGTCGGTGGCGACAGCCTCGCCCGAAGCTCCGCTGCCTGACGCTCGAGCCTGGTGATCGCGCGGGAAAGTCGCTCTAGCAGCGGTCCGAGGGAATCCGCGGCCCGCACGGCGCTGTCGTTGGCGGTTGCGCGAGCCTTGCGCGCCCCGGCGACGGCATCGTCAAGGATCTCGACGGCGACCTTATCCGCGCCGTCGCTCTCCCGTAGTGTGGCCAGCGCGACCGAGTCCGCGCGTAGAAGAGAGTCAAGGTGGATGACCTGTGAGCGGCGCTGCCGGAGATCAGCATTGGCGGCCGCCGATTCTCGCCTCAGGCCCTGGAGGTTACGATAGACCTCGCCCAGCTCGATCAGCAGGCTGGACTCAGTCGGCGGCTTGGCGTCGGAAGTGGGCGTTGATGGGGGCGTCAATACTGCGTTCGTGGTCATGTCGATTGTTTACGAGCAAGACACACGCCAACGCAGATGCCCGACAAGTTGGCCGAGGACGGCGTGCTTGGCCAGAACTGCCTGCTGTTCCAGCATGCATGCTGATACGGCATTACCTCCTTACTCGGCCTCGAGCCATATGCACCCTTGTCTGCCGTATCAGGAGCGGCGTCCCTCCGCGCATGGGGTACTATCCTTCGCCTCCGAGCAGCACGATGGCGGGTCGAGCATCAGTAGTCTTGCGCGACCAGTTCGAGGTCGCGAAACGACAGCGCGAGCTTCATGGCACGACCGCGAGTCTCGACGACGTAAGGGGCAAGGTCGTTCTTGCTCTTGATATCGTTCGAGAGACACTCGAGCCAATAGATGCGGCCGCTCGGCGTCGCGATGTCGACTGGCTGGCGGCGACCTATCCCGATTGGGAGACTGAGCGGAGCCGCCTGCGTGACGAAGCGCAGGGACTGAAGCGACTCCTCGACCACATCGATCTCCACCTAAACGCTCCCGCAACCTAGTACCGCTATTGCGAAGCGGATCGCCGGGACAATTCCCGCGATGCACACTGGGGGTTCGATAACAACGACTCCGTCGCGACGACTGCGAGGCGAAGCCCCAACGCTGCGACACGAGCATGCGGTTACGGCACGACAGTGCCGATCCAGCGCGGATTCTTTGCGCGAGCTCCGCCGTGGCCGATGTCGACGGGGGCGCGTCCTCTAGGAGCCTGGCTGCCCGTGGAGGTAGCTGCTGTGGCACCCAACGCAGGTGCTCGCCAGGGCCCCGAAGCGATTAGAGAGCCCTGGGTCGTCTTGCTGCTGGGCTGCGGCCAGGAGCTGGCGGGCTACCGCGCTCAGAGCGATCTGCTCGACGAAGAAATCGCGAGGCAGCAGACCGCGGTCGCTCTCGCTCATCGGCTCGACGCCGGCGGCGATCACCTCCTGCTCGGTGATCGCCTCAGCGAGTGATTCGATCCTCGGCCGATCGAGTAGCACGACGGCTTGCATGAAGCTCGACATCGTCGCGGCGTGGCTTGTCATTCTGGCCTTCACTTCCGCTTGGACTCGCCCGGGCACATGCTCCGCAGCGGGAAGGGTGCGTCGTGGCCTTGTTGTCGCCGCGACACCGGCGCCGGCGAGCGACACTACTGCTAGAACACCGAGCAGCCGAACCGCCCCCAGAGGCCTCATTGCGACGACCGCCCAGCAAGCTCCGAGCCATCGTCCACCTGACCGCTCTCCTCAGCGCGGCCTGTGACGGCGCACGCGCCGCCGGCCCGGCATGGAGACATTGGGGCAGTGCGAAACCAGCATGCAGCTTGAGCATGCCGGTTGCCGAATCGGCCGGGTGCTCCGGAACCCCACTCCGGCTAAGGTGAGCCAGCCGAGGCTCGGGGACATGGGGCCAAGCTGGGTCCGAGATCCGTCAGGCGGGTGGGTTCCGGAGAGAACACTTCTTGCAGGGGGGTGTCCCGAAGGGTCTACGGATGATCTCGAAGCTGGGGAGCGAGAACGCGTCGGCGAAGCGTACGCCGCTTTACGATTCGCACCGTCGGCTCGGCGCCAAGCTCATCGACTTCGGCGGCTGGTGGATGCCCGTGAACTATTCGGCCGGCATCGTGGACGAGCATCGTACGACCCGGACGGCGGTTGGCGTCTTCGACGTCTGCCACATGGGGGA
This sequence comes from Polyangia bacterium, assembly GCA_035546895.1. Lineage (GTDB taxonomy): Bacteria > Myxococcota_A > Polyangia > Fen-1088 > Fen-1088 > JADGRB01. The sequence goes on along the minus strand of DASZVW010000004.1, from coordinate 3,259 downwards.
GCTGCACTTCCAGGGCCGGGCCGCGGGAGAGGCCGTCCAGCACCTGGTCACGAGCGACGTCTCGAAGCTCGTGGACGGGGCTGCCTTTTACACCGTCGCGTGCTGGCCTTCCGGAGGAATCGTCGATGATCTGATCGTCTATCGGGTCTCGGCTGAGCACTACCTGCTCATCGTCAACGCTGCCAATCTCGACAAGGATCGGCGCTGGTTCGAGGAGAACCTCGATCCCCGCTGCGACATTATCGACGCCTCGGCCGATACCGGGCTGGTCGCCTTTCAGGGACCGCGCGCGGAGGAAGCCCTCCAGCCGCTCACCGACGTTCCGCTGCGGGACCTCGGCCGCATGAAGTTCGTTCCGGAACGAAAGGTCGGCGGGATTTCCGCTTGGGTCGCGCGGACCGGATACACCGCCGAGGACGGCTTCGAGATTCTGTGCTCGGCGATGGATGTGCCCCGCCTTTGGGAACGGCTTGTCGAGGCTGCCGCCACCGTGGGCGGAAAACCTGCCGGACTCGGGGCCAGGGACACCCTGCGACTCGAAGGCAAGCTCTCACTCTACGGGAACGATCTTGGGGACGATACGACCCCGTTCGAAGCCGGCCTGGATTGGGTGGTCACATTCGGTGGGCACGACTTCATCGGAAGGGGCGCCCTCGCGTGGCAGCGTGCAGTCGGTGTGAGGCGCCGACTCGTCGGCTTCGAGATGACAGGCCGCGGGATCGCCCGTCATGGGTATCCGATCTACGACCTCTCGGGACATGAGGTAGGGGAGGTGACCTCGGGAGGTCCGGCGCCCACGCTGGGGAAGAACATCGGGATGGGCTACGTGCCTGTCGCTCTGAGGGAACCCGGATCCGAACTGCAGATCCGGTGTCGCGACAAGTTGGTAATGGCCCGAGTGGTGGAAGGGCCTTTTTACAGGCGAAAGAAATGACAAACGACTCGACTCCCGATGATCTCTTGTACACGAAGGACCATGAGTGGGCGCGTCTGGCGGAAAGGGACGGCCAGACGATAGCGACCATCGGCATTACCAGGTTTGCAGTCGACCACCTTGGCGACGTGACGCAGATTGAGCTGCCAAAGGCAGGAGACTCGCTGAAGCAGGGTCAGATCTTTGGCTCCGTCGAGTCGGTCAAGGCCGTGTCCGATCTGTTCGCACCACTTTCCGGGCAGGTAGTGAAGGTGAACGCAGCGCTCTATGCCGCCCCCGAGAACGTCAATGCGAGTCCATATGGGGAGGGGTGGATGGTGCAGATCGTCGTCACAACCTTAGACGAGAAGAAGAGTTTGATGGATCCCGCGAGCTATCGAACGCTCCTCCACGAGCAAGCCGAGTAGGTGGCCCGTTCGATGGAGAATGGAAACAGCTCTGTTCGTGGGGACCCCTGGCAGCTGGATCTGGCCAGGCGGCTCCGCGCCGGCGAACGGGTTCCCGACGCCCAGTTCGACCAGCTGTTCGCTCCGGAGACGAGAGCGGTCTCCTTCCGGCACTGGACACCCGTCCGGGTGGCATCGCGAGCGGCAGGCCTCCTGACCGAAGCCGGCGCGAGCGAGATTTTGGACGTCGGGTCTGGCCCCGGGAAATTCTGCCTCGTGGGCGCACTCAGAACCGGCGCTCGCTTCACGGGCGTCGAGCAACGGCGGAGGCTCGTGGAGGAGGCGCACATCGCGGCCGTCGAGCTCGGGGCGGATCGCGCGCAGTTCATTCACGCAAACCTTCTCGAGTTCGACTGCAGCCCGTTCGACGGCTTCTACTTCTACAATCCGTTCCACGAGCATATCGAGGAGGACGATCTCTGGCCGATCGACGAGTTGGTCAAGCGCTCGCCCGTCTTACACAGGACCTATGTGGCCACCGTCGCCGCGGCCCTGATTCGTGCTCCCGCCGGTACCCTCGTGGCGACCTTCCACGGCTTTGGTGCTCCCATGCCCAGGCATTACCGACGGCTGCACCGAGAACAACTCGGTGGCGGCGAGCTCACGTTGTGGATACGGATGGGGTCGCCCCAGCCTCGCGCGAGCGGTCCCGAACCGAGCCGTCCCGGAGAGTTGCCCAGCGCCTCACACGAGCCAGAGGTGGTCCGAACGGCCGCTCCGATTGCGGACCAGAGCGACCTCTCCTTAGTGCCGCCTGAACTCACCACCGCGGAGTCGGACGATGGCCGAATCGGATAAGAGGAAGCAGAGTCTCTATTTTCCCGAGGCGATGCTCGAGGAGCTCAAACTGGAGGCGAGACGTATGGACCGGTCGCTCTCCTGGGTCGTCCAGAAGGCATGGACACTGGCTCGCCAACGTGTCGTGGCCATGCCCTCCGCAAATGCTGTCACGATAGATGGCGCTTCGACCGCACAGGGAGATCGCAATGCCGAGCCGAGCACTGAGTGACCAGTCTCGTCGGCTACCGACGTTGGGGAGGAGCGTGTGAGCACCCTGCTCCCGAAAGCTGAGTTCGCCTCGCGCCTCCGCCAGATGACGGAGCGTGGCGACCTCGCTCGTTCTCGCCAATGCGTCCTGGTCGTGAGCATCGACGACATCGCGGCGCTCAAGCGATCTCCCGGCGGCAAGGCCGCCGAGGAGCGATCGCAACTTTGGCAACAACCCTGCTTCGCTCGCCGTCGGGCACCGCGATGCCCTTGCTTCACCCGTCAGATATCGTTGGCCGTCATGGCGAGCATCAGCTTGCCGTACTCCTCGGTCCGGATGTCGACCGGGAAAGTGCCACAGTGGTCGCGGAGCAGATACTGGATGGTTTGCTTGGCGGCAGCCCGCCCGGTGACAGTCCACGACTTGGTCTGAGCATCGGCGTCGCCCTCCTACCGATTCATGCCCCCACGGCCGAAGGGCTCGTATTCGCTGCCGAGCGAGCCGCACACCTCGCACGTCGAAATGGAGGTCGGCGCGTCCAGTTGGCGGAGCCCGTCCTTCTATGAGGCAACGGCGGGTTTCGCGCGCCGGCGGAGGATAACGAGGTTGCGTGGCAAAGGCGTTGCAAGGCGTCGCAGGGTGATCACATTGCTCGCGGTTCCCATGCTGTCCATGATCGGTAGGGAGGTGAAGAACGTGAAGGTTCCCGAGAGCGTGCTCGCGTGTGAATGCGGCTCAGCTGAACCAGGCCGCTCTTGCGGTCAGAGGGGAGTTGCCGCAGAGATGAGGCTCCTGGAGATCGACGCCCATGGGCGCGTCCGCGATGTCGGGTTCGCTGGGCGTCACGACGACGGGTGGAGACAGATCTACGTTGCGCCGAGCTGCGCAGAT
>DASZVW010000003.1:0-5682 GCA_035546895.1 Polyangia bacterium | reverse complement strand
GCGGCCACGCCGGGCGCTAGCCGACCGGCGTGGGAGACGGAACGTCGCGCGGGCGCTCGGGCGCTTCCGGGCGGCCGACGAGGCGCGCGATGGTCTCCAGCAGCTCGCCCGGCTGGAGCGGCTTGCGCAGGACAGGCACCTCGCCGAACTGCAGCCGGATGGTCGCCTCGCTGAACCCGGTGGCCGTCACGATCACGACGGGAACATCCCTGAGGACCGGATCGGCGCGTTGCGCGTTGCGGAAATCCCAGCCGTCCATCCGGGGCATGGTGATGTCGAGCAGGATGACGGCCGGCCGGAGCCCGGCCCGCACCGCCTCCAGGGCCTCGATCCCGTCGGCGAACCCGGCGCTCGCGAACCCCTCGTCGGCCAGCAGCCGGGAGGCGCTCTCCCGGACCGCGCGGTCGTCGTCGACGATCAGAACGAGGCGGGCGGTCTGCGGCGATGGCGCGTCATCCATGACCTAGTCCTTTACTTCCGGGGTTGTACAAAAGGTGGCGCCGCCGCTCTGTAGGGGCAAGGCCCGGGATCCGGGAGCGATGGTTTCGCCCCTCGCCCGAGGCAGGCGGGCGCGTGGACGCGCGGGCGGGGCGCGCGTCCACTGGCGGGCGTGACGCCGGCCGGGCAGCTCGAGAGCTTCATCGCCAAGTTCGCGCCGGCGAACCAGCGGCTCATCCGGGCGTCGCGGGCCCGGCTGCGGCGGCGGTTCCCGGCGGCGAACGAGCTGGTCTACGACAACTACAACTTCCTGGTCGTTGCCAACTGCCCGACGGAGAAGCCAGGCGACAGCTACTTCTCGATCGGGGCCGACAAGAACGGCGCCAACGTCTTCTTCGGCTACACCGGGACCAAGCTCGCCGATCCCCGGCGGCTCCTGCAGGGGACGGGCGCGCGCAATCGCTTCCTGCGGCTCGACGCGGCGGGGGCGCTGGACCGGCCGGCGATCGTGGCGCTGCTCGAGGCCTCGATCGCCGTCTCCAAGCCGCTGCCGCCCGGCCGGGGGCGGCTGATCGTCGCCTCCGTCTCGCCCAGGCACGCCCGCGCCGCTGACGGCGCTAGAAGGCGGCGTCGAGGACGACGTCCCCCTCGACGCCGACCTGGTAGGCGGAGACGCGCCGCTCGAAGAAGTTGGCCACCTCCTGGACGTCCTGCAGGTCCATGAACGCCAGCGGGTTGCGGGCGCCGTACAGCTTGGGCAGGCCGAGCGTCGCCAGCCGCTGGTCGGCGCAATACTCGAGGTAGCGGCGGACCTCGCCGACCGACAGCCCGGCGACGCCGCCGCCCAGGAGGTCCTCGGCGAACTGCGTCTCGCAGGCCACCGCCTCCTCGAACATCTCGGCCACCGCGCGCGCCATCTCGGCGTCGAACAGCTCCGGCTCCTCGCGGCGGATGGTCCGCACCGCCTCGAAGGCGAAGGCCATGTGCGCGCTCTCGTCGCGGAAGACCCAGTTGGTCCCCGCGGCCAGCCCGTGCAGCAGCCCGCGCGCGCGCAGGAAGTAGACGTAGGCGAAGGCGCCGAAGAAGAACAGCCCCTCGACGCAGCCGGCGAAGCAGATCAGGTTGAGCAGGAGCTGCCGCCGCTCGTCGCGCCGGTCGAGCCGCCCGAGCCGCTGGACCGAGTCGAGCCAGCGGAGGCAGAAGTCCGCCTTCTGCTTGATCGAGGGGATGTTCTCCACGGCGGCGAAGGCCCGCGCGCGCGCCTCCGGGTCGGGGACGTAGGTGTCGAGCAGCGTCAGGTAGAACTGCACGTGCAGCGCCTCCTCGTAGAGCTGGCGCGAGAGGTACATGCGCGCCTCGGGGGCGTTGAGGTGGCGATAGAGGTTCAGGACCAGGTTGTTGGCCACGATCGAGTCGCCGGTGGCGAAGAAGGCCACCAGCCGCTGGACGAGGTGGCGCTCGGCGTCGGTCATCTTGCCGGCGAGGTCGCCCACGTCGGTCGAGAAGTCGACCTCCTCGACGGTCCAGGTGTTCTTGATCGCCGCCCGGTACATCTCGAAGAAGACCGGGTAGGCCATCGGCCGCAGCGTCAGGCAGAGGCCGGGGTCGAGCAGCCTCGCGGGGCGCGTCGAGGCGGTCATTGGCAGGCCTCGCAGCTGCCGGGGTTCTCGAGCGAGCAGGCGACCGCCGCCGCGTCGGGCGCCGGCGCGGGCGGGCTCTCGACGGTGGTCTTGGCGATCTTGGTCGCCGGGCGCGAGCGCAGGTAGTAGGTGGTCTTCAGCCCCTGCTTCCAGGCGTGGAAGTACATCGACGAGAGCTGGCCGATGTTCGGGCTCTCGATGAACAGGTTCAACGACTGGCTCTGGTCGATGAAGGCGCCGCGCTCGGCGGCCATGTCGATGAGCGAGCGCATCGGGATCTCCCAGGCGGTGCGGTAGACGGCGCGCAGCGCCTCCGGCAGCTCGCCGATCGCCTGCACCGACCCCTCGCCGAGCTTGAGCCGCCCGCGCATCGCCTCGGTCCACAGCCCCAGCGCCTTCAGCTCGGCGACCAGGTAGCGGTTCACCTGCAGGAAGTCGCCCGACAGCGTCTCGCGCTTGTAGAGGTTCGAGACCTGCGGCTCGATGCACTCGTAACAGCCGGCGATGGAGGCGATGGTCGCCGTGGGGGCGATGGCCACCAGCAGCGAGTTGCGCAGGCCGACCTCCTGGACGCGCGCCCGCAGCGCCGCCCAGCGCGCGCCGTCCTCCGGCGTCACGCCCCAGGCCTCGAACTGCAGCTCGCCGCGCGCGGCGCGCGTCTCGGCGAACGCGGGGTGCGTCCCCTTCTCGGCCGCGAGATCGACCGAGGCGCCCAGCGCGTGGAAGTAGATCTCCTCGGCGATCCCCCGCGACAGCGCCCGCGCCTCCGGGGCGTCGAACGGCAGCCGGAGCTGGAAGAAGACGTCCTGCAGCCCCATGACGCCCAGGCCGACCGGCCGCCAGCGCGCGTTCGAGGCGGCGGTGGAGGGGATCGGGTAGAAGTTCAGATCGATCACCCGATCGAGCTGCCGCACCGCCGTGCGCACCGTCCGCCCCAGCTTGTCGAAGTCGAACACCGTTGCTCCGTCGTCGGTGCGCCGCAGGTGGCGGCCGAGGTTGATCGACCCCAGGTTGCAGACGGCGGTCTCGCCCGTCGAGGTCACCTCGATGATCTCGGTGCAGAGGTTCGAGAGGTGCACGGTGCGGCCGGGGAGCGCGGTCTGGTTGCAGGCGCGGTTGGACTTGTCCTTGAACGTCATCCAGCCGTTGCCGGTCTGGGCCAGCGTCCGCATCATCCGCGCGTAGAGCTCGCGCGCCTTGACGGTCCTGGCCGCCAGGCCCGCCGCCTCGGCCTCGGCGTAGGCGCGCTCGAACGCCTCGCCCCACAGGTCGGGCAGCGCGGGGACGACCTTGGGATCGAACAGGCTCCAGTCGCCGTCGGCCTCCACCCGCTTCATGAACAGGTCGGGGATCCAGTTGCTGAGGTTCAGGTTGTGGGTGCGGCTCGCCTCGTCGCCGGTGTTGTCGCGCAGGGTGAGGAACTCCTCGACGTCCGCGTGCCAGGGCTCGAGGTAGACGCAGCAGGCCCCCTTGCGCTTGCCCCCCTGGTTGACCGCCGCCACCGAGGCGTCGAGCGTCTTCAGCCAGGGGACGATCCCGTTGGAGTGGCCATTGGTGCTCTCGATGAGCGACCCGCGCGACCGCACGCGGTGGTAGGCCATCCCGATCCCGCCCGAGAACTTGGAGAGCATCGCGGCGTCGGTGTAGCGCTGGTAGATCCCCGCCAGGTGGTCCTCGGGCGAGTCAAGCAGGAAGCAGCTCGAGAGCTGCTCGTGGCGGGTCCCCGCGTTGAACATCGTCGGCGAGCTGGGGAGGTACTCCAGCGTCGAGAACAGCCGGTACAGCTCCAGCGCCTCGGGGACGCTCTCCGACAGCGCGCAGGCGACGCGCAGGAAGAACTGCTGCGGCGTCTCGATCACCAGCCGGTTCTTCGGGTGGCGCAGGAGGTAGCGGTCGTAGAGCGTGCGCAGCCCGAAGTACTCGAGCTCGCGGTCGCGCTCGGGGACCAGGGCGTCGTTCAGCTTGCGCGCGTTGGCGGCCACGAAGCGCGCCAGGCGCTCGTTCGCCAGCCCCAGCCGCTCGGCGGCCAGCACCGACTGCGAGAAGGCGTGGATCTCCTGGTTGCGGACCTCCTTGTCGACGTAGGTCGCGAGGAGGCGCGCCGCCAGCTTGGCGTACTGCGGCTCCTCGACGATCAGCGCGGCGGCGGTCTGGATCGAGAGCTGGTCGAGCTCGCGCGTGGTGGCGCCGTCGTAGAGCCCGCTTATCGTCTTGGTCGCCACCCGCATGGCGTCGACGTCGCCGAGACCGGCGCAGCAGCGGTTCACCGCGCGCACGATCTTGTTCACGTCCACCGGCTCGCTCGAGCCGTTGCGCTTCCGCACGCGCATGGTGGTCTGTGTCGATTCGGCGCCGGCCCGGTGGCCTGCCAGCGTCGGCGTCGCTCCGTTCTCGGTCGTCTGCGTCTCCGTCAGCATCGGTCTCTCCTTCTCTCGCCCCCGCGGGCGTGAAGGACGCCGCGCAGGAGGGACTGGAGACCGCGCCGACGCGCGCCGAGCTTATCGCCGCCGCGCGTGGCCGCACCCCCGCCTCCCGCGAGGCGTCCAGGTCGACCGCCGCCGGATGTCTCCCGGCGCCGGATGCTGGCAGGTCTTCGGGCTCGCGAGCCGCCCGGCGTCGCCGCCGGGTTCCTACTGTCCACCGCTTCCCAGCCCCGAGGGGCCAGTGCTCGTCGTGGAGGTCGTTCTCGCTTACCGCTGCGGGGCAGCCCCGGATTCACACCGGGTTCCCTTTTGCCCGGAAGATCCGGGCACCAGCACGAGATGCAACCTACTGCAGCGTATGGTCACGAGTCAACAGTATATTGTGGTTCGGTTGGGCATTGGCCACTGGATATGGGGTAACCGAGCGAAAGTACACGCGGATGCCTCTTCCGGCCCCCGGCATCGGTGCTACCGTCCCGCCATGCGAAAGCTGATCCTCAAGATGTCGATTTCGCTCGACGGCTTCGTCGGCGGCGCCGACGGCCAGATCGACTGGATCTTCCGCAGCTCCGACGACGCGAGCAAGGCCTGGACGCTGGAGACGATCTCCCGCGCGGGGCTCCACATCATGGGGAGCCGCACGTTCCACGACATGCGGTCCTACTGGCCGTCGTCGACCGACGCCTTCGCCAAGCCGATGAACGAGATCCCCAAGGCGGTGTTCTCCCGCTCCGGCGCCGGCGCGCGGCCGACCACCCGCGCGCTCGAGGACGCCACCCGCCACCAGGCCCCCGCGCTGCCGCCGGACCTGGCCGGCTGGAACGACGCCCGCGTCCTCCGCGGCGACCTCGACGAGGAGATCGCCCGCCTCAAGCGCGAGCCCGGCGGCCCCCTCGTCGCCCACGGCGGCGCCAGCTTCGCCCGCAGCCTGGTGGCGCACGGCCTGGTCGACGAATTCCGCCTGCTGGTCTTCCCGGTCGTGCTCGGCCGCGGCCTCCCGATCTTCTCGGACCTCACCGCGCCGCGCGCGCTGGCGCTGGTCGGCGCGACGCCGTTCCCTGCCGGCGTCGTGGCGCTCGTCTACCGGCCGGCCGACCCAGGCATGAACGCGGCGGAGGCCGCCTCGAAATGACTGCCCGGGTCCGCGTCGGCGTATCGCCGCGCGCGGTGCTCGCGCTCGG
>DASZVW010000002.1:0-3607 GCA_035546895.1 Polyangia bacterium | reverse complement strand
CGTCCACCGGCGGCGCAGCCTGCTCGGCTTCGTGCTGATGGTGACGCAGGCGTTCTTCTACAACGCCGTGCTGTTCACCTACGGCCTGGTGCTGCTGCGCTACTACCACGTGCCGGCCGAGCACCTGGGGCTCTACCTGGTCCCGCTGGCGCTGGGGAACTTCCTGGGCCCGCTCCTGATGGGGCGCCTGTTCGACAGCGTCGGGCGGCGGCCGATGATCGCCGGCACCTACATCCTCTCGGGCGTCCTCCTGGCGATCACCGCCTGGCTGTTCCAGCGCGATCTGCTGACCACCTTCACCCAGGCGCTCTCCTGGAGCGTGATCTTCTTCGTGGCCTCCTCGGCGGCCAGCTCGGCCTACCTGACGGTGAGCGAGATCTTCCCGCTCGAGATCCGCGCGCTGGCCATCGCGCTCTTCTACACCTGCGGCACCTTCGCCGGCGGCGTGCTGGGGCCGGCGCTGTTCGGCGCGCTGGTGGGGACCGGCAACCGCACGCTGCTCGCCTACGGGTACCTGGGGGGCGCGGCGGCGATGGTCGCGGGCGGGATCGTCGAGGCCTTCATCGGCGTCGACGCCGAGCGGAAGTCGCTGGAGGCGATCTCCGACCCGCTCAGTCGAGCTTGAAGCTGTCGGGATCGCCGCCCAGCACCCGCAGCGTCTTGCGCCCGAAGGCGATGGCCGCCCGGCGCAGGAGCTCGCGGTCGGTGGTCATGCGCCCCACGATCTCGAGGTCGTCGGTGCAGATGGTGGCCACGTGGGCGCCGGCCGGCGCGGCGGCGCGGCCGAACGCCAGGTCGCGGGCGGCGGCGTCCTTCTCGTGCCGGCAGGCGTAGGCCTGCAGGAGGCGCGGGTTGCCGCGCGCGCAGATCCGGTTGAACAGCCAGCGCATGAAGCGCCCGGCGGCGGGACGCCGATAGCCCCGCGGCCGGGTGAGCAGCACCAGCACGTCGGTGCAGCCGGACTCGAGCGCGTCGGTGACCGGGAACGAGTTGACCAGGCCGGCGTCCAGGCAGCGGCGGCCGTCGATCGAGGTCGGCCGGTTGTAGAGCAGCGGGACCGCGGTCGCCGCCCGCAGCGCCGCCAGGAGCTGCGCCTCGCCGCCCAGCGCCTGGGCGTCGAACAGCGTGCCGGCGCCGGTCTCCGCCACCAGCGCGGCGATGTAGAGCCTCGAGCGCGAGGCCAGCACCGCGTCGAGGCGCAGCCGCTTGCTCCCCATGATCGACCGCGCGAACAGGCGATCGAGATCGAGGATGTTCCAGAACCGCCAGGGGTTGACGATCGCCCGCTGGTTCATGTCCTCGTAGTAGACGCGGATCCCGAGGTGCGCCTGCCCGGCCAGGAAGTAGCTGGCGTTCATCACCCCGGCCGAGGTGCCGTAGACCTGGTCGAAGAGGTCGGTCAGGCCGAGCTGCTCGAGCGCCACCACGCCGCCCGCCGAGCAGACGCCGCGCAGCGCGCCCCCCTCGACCACCAGGGCCAGCTTCCGCCCGTCGGGCGCCCGGTCGCCGGCGCGGTAGCGGGCGGCGCGCGCGCGGATGGCGTCGATCGCCGCCTGGGGGTTGGCGCCGTGGAGGTCGCTCATCGGCGCGCACGATAGCGCGGGTCCGCGGCCGATCGAAAGACCGCCGCGCCGGGCGCCCGGCTACTGGACCGGCATGCTGAACGAGACGGCGTAGTTGGGGTTCGCCATCTTCGTCGTGCCGCCCATGAAGGGGTCGGAGTCGCGGAGCTGCCCCCAGCGGACCGCCTTCGAGTGGTTGCTCGACTGCTTCCCCTGGCTGGTGAGCGCGTAGGCCACCGTCAGGCCGCTGGCCGGCAGCGTCCCGCCGGCGGTGATCTGCACCGAGTCGCCGGAGATGGCGACCGAGCTGATGGTGACGTTGCCGCTCGCGGTGAAGAGCTCGAACCCCTTGCCGTTCTTCCACTCGGTGATGGCGGGCGGGTCGAAGCTGGTGTCCCAGTTGAGCGGCGGCACCGGCACGTGGAACTGCACGGTGACCACGTTCCCGCTGCGCGTGGCGCTGACGGGCATCAGCGGCTGCCAGTTTTGGCCGAGCACCGCGCGCTGGTAGTAGACTTGGGCGGTCTTCTCGCCGAGCAGCTCGTAGCCGGTCACGTTGAGGTGGATGCCGTCGCCGTCCGAGTGCGCCGGGTACTGGTACTTGGGGCCGGTGCAGACGAACTGCCCCGGGTGCTGGACCGGCAGCTGCCACTCGAAGTCGTTGGCGGTCGGGCGCAGGTCGCTGCTCTTGGTGCAGGCCGGCGCGCCCGGGCAGCCGTGCTGCTGCGAGAGGTACATCGGGATCTGGTAGGTCTGCCCGGTGATCGCCGGCAGGTCGGTGTTGTAGTCGGCGAGGAGCTGCACCAGCGCGTCGCCGTAGCCGGTGTTGTTGCAGTCGGTCTCGCCGTGGGTCATCACGATGACGCCGACGCCGTAGCTCTTGCCGGCGGCCTTGGCCAGCCGGGTGATGGCGCCCGCCTCGAATAGCGAGGCGGCGTAGGCGCGGCCGATCGAGCCCGTGCTGGGGGTCTGCTTGACCAGCGCGACGATCCCTTGCCCGCTCTCGCCGACGATGGTGTGCACCGTGATGTAGTCGGCCGCCGCCGAGGCCGCCTTGACGAAGCGGGTGATCTCGTTGGCCATCGCCGCGTGCAGCGTCTCGCCGTAGATGTTGCCCGGGTAGGGGCTCGGGTAGCTGGTCTCGAGCGCGCGCACGGGTTCGACGAGCGGCACGATGGTGAGGCCGCCGACCGTCGGGTCCCAGGGGTCGACGCCGGGGAGAACGCCGCCGTCGGGGCCGGTGTCGGGCACCTTGGCGCCGTTGAGCGCCAGCATCTTGTTGTTGTAGGGCTGCGCGGTCAGGTTGGCGGGCGTGGTCCCGACCGAGAGGCTCTGCCCGGTCCCCACCACGCCGACCCAGTCGAACGACGGCGTCGCCACCGCGGCGCCACCGTCCGGGTTGCCGCCGCCGGTTCCGCCGCTGCCGCCCTTGCCGCCGCTCCCCGAGGCGCCGCCCGTCGCGGGCGCGCCGCCCGCGCCGCCGGTGGCGTGAGCGCCGCCGGTCCCGCCCGCGCCGCCGGTGACGGTGCTGCCACCGCTTCCGGTGACCCCGCCGGTCCCCGAGCTGCCGCCGGTGCTGGACGCGCCCCCGGTCCCCGTGCCGCCGCCCTGGCCGGTGGCGCCGCCGGTTCCGGTGCCGCCGCCCGAGCCGCCCGAACCGCCCTTGCCGGAGCTCCCACACCCGGCCGCCACCAGCGCGGCGATGCTCAGAAACACCCGAACAGTCGGTAGGGACGTCATGTCCCTGGTCGTCCCACGATTCGCCGGGCGATTCTTCGCATTCATGGGCGCCGACTTGTCATTTGCGGCTACTTGGGGGCCGCGTGACCTATTGCACGCCTCGCCGGGGCGCGGCGCGGGGTCAGGGGGCGCGCCACTCGGCGACGTCGGCCGCCAGCAGGTGCCCCCAGCCGCCCGGCGTGGCGTCGACGAAGACGATCTCCGCCTCGCGCCCGGCGAAGGGGGTCACGTCCCAGACCCGCCGCCCGAGCGCCTCCACCCCGCAGCCCGTCGACCGGCGCACCCACTGCCCGTCGATGCGCAGT
>DASZVW010000001.1:0-1632 GCA_035546895.1 Polyangia bacterium | reverse complement strand
CGAGAGCGGGACCGGCAAGGAGCTGGTGGCGCGGGCGCTGCACGAGGGGAGCGGGCGCGCCGCCAAGGCCTTCGTGGCCGTCAACTGCGCCGCCTTCCCCGACACGCTGCTGGAGGCGGAGCTGTTCGGGCACGAGCGCGGCGCCTTCACCGGCGCCACCAACCGCCGGGTGGGGCGCTTCCTGGCGGCCGACGGCGGGACGCTGTTCCTCGACGAGGTGGCCGAGCTCTCCCAGGCCGCGCAGGTAAAGCTCCTGCGCGTGCTGCAGGAAGGGACGATCGAGCCCCTGGGGAGCGATCGGACGATCCAGGTCGACGTGCGGATCCTGGCCGCCACCCACCGCGACCTGCGCAAGGAGATCGCCGCCGGGCGGTTCCGCGAGGACCTCTACTACCGGATCAACACCATCGAGCTCGGCATCCCGCCGCTGCGCGAGCGCAAGGGAGACCTCCCCCTGCTGGTCCGCCACTTCATCCAGCGGTTCTCGAACGCCGCCCAGCCGACCACCGGCCTCACCTGGCGTGCCTGGAGCGCGCTCGAGGCCTACGCCTTCCCGGGGAACGTGCGCGAGCTGATGCACGCGATGGAGCACGCCGTGCTGCTCTCGGGCGGCGGCCAGATCGACTTCGAGCACCTCCCCTCGGCGATCACCGGCGCCCGCAAGCCCGCCGCGGCGGCGGGCGAGACGATGCTCCCGCTCGCCGAGGCGATGCGCGCCTTCGAGCGGAGCTACCTGCAGCGCGCGCTGGCCGACTTCCAGGGAAAGCGGGCCGTCACCGCCGAGTGGCTGGGGATCTCGCGCAAGAGCCTGTGGGAGAAGCTGCGCCAGCACGGCTTCACGGAGGCCGCCGGCTCGCCCGAGCGCGCCGGCGACGAGCTGGTCACCTAGCGGCGCCCGCTCATGGCGCGGCCGCGGGGGCCGCGCCCGCCGACGCCAGGCCGCCCTGGGCGAGCACCACCGCCCGGGTGGCGGCGTAGGTCCCGAGGTATCCGACGTCGCCGAAGAAGTCCGGCTGGCCGACGACGGCGTGGCCGGCCCGCAGGCCGACCGGCGCGGTGGCGCCGTCGGTGAGCGAGATGGTGGCGTCGAGCGTGGGGCCCAGGAACCCGCCGAGCTCGTAGAACCGGAGCGTGGCCGCGCTGGTGCCGCCGGGCGCGTCGGTGGCGATCGCCAGGTAGTCGTCGATGCCGACGCTGATGTCGGTCCCGGCGGCGCCGCTGGGGGCCAGGATGGTGTTGGTGAGGCTCCAGGCGCCGGTCGAGCCGAGCCGGTAGACGTAGGTCGTGAGATCGCGGCCGACCTCGTGCCCGGCCCCCACCGCCAGCGCCGTCCCGTCGAGCGAGGCCGACAGGCTGGCGCCGAAGGCGCGGCTGCCGCTCGGCCCCTCGGTGCCGACGCCGGTCAGCGTGGTCAGCGTGCTGCCGAACAGGTAGACGTAGCCGGGCGAGCGGACGATCTGCAGCGGCCCGCGCAGCCGCCCGGGGACGATCCGGAAGCCGCCCGGCGCGCTGACCGCGATGGCGTTCCGGGTGACCGCCACGGCCGACCCGAACCCGGTCGACAGGTACGACGAGGCCGGCGGCGTCAGCGCGTAGAGGTACTGGAAGAAGTTGGGATCGGCGGTGTAGACC